>CAMBZO010000038.1 GCA_945872195.1 Akkermansia muciniphila
CTCGACGACACGCTCATCGTGTGGGGCGGCGAGTTCGGGCGCACGCCGATGGCGCAGTCGAACAAGGGTGGCCCCGGTCGCGACCATCACATGAAGGGTTTCTCGATGTTCCTCTGTGGCGGCGGCGTGAAGCGCGGCACGGTCTATGGCGCGACGGATGAGCTGGGTTACGCCTCCGTGGAGAACGTCGTCCATGTCCACGACTTGCAGGCAACGCTGCTGCACCAGCTCGGCATTGACCACAAGCGCATGAGCGTGAAATTCCAAGGCCTCGACGTGCGGCTCACGGGCGTCGGCGACGAAGGGCGGGTGGTGAAGGGGATTTTGGCGTAACGCGTTTACGCGGACGTGGGCGTCCGCGCTCCACCGGACACGCTCGACTCCTCAAGTGTCCACTCGTTGCGCCCGCCTTCGTGACAATGGCAATGCGCGGCGAAGAATCCGCCGCGATGCTGCCAAAACCACGGCCAGATGCTTTCGCGGTCAGTGTCCGGCAGCGCGAGGCCACCCAACGCGGCCCGAGGATAGAACTGAAAGTTGCCTTCCGGATGCGGCGGCGGGACGGCGGTGAGGCGTGGTTTCACCTCGAAGAGAAACATGAGCCAGTGCGTGTTGCCCTGATAGCCGTGCTCACTGATGAGGCCGGTGAGTTGGAGGTCCGTGGGTTTCAGCACGAGGCCCATTTCCTCGTGTGCTTCGCGGCAGGCGCAGACGTAGGGCGACTCGCCGATGTCGGTCTTGAGCTTCCCTCCGGGCGGACTCCACCGGCCGCGATTCGGCTCCTGCGCGCGATGGAGTAGGAGGACTTCGTCTGCTGCATTGAAGCAGTAGAGGAGCGTGGCGATTTTGTAGGGGAGGGACACAGTCTGGGCAGAGCGGCGGCTCAAGCAGCCGCGAGCAGTCGCTTTCCCTCGGGCGCTCCGCGAAGCACTCCTGCTGCGCTCAGGTGATAATCCAGTGCCGTCCAATGCACTCCTCGCCCGGCCCCGCACAACGGCCAGAGCCGACGCTCGGCGGCACTGGCGGCCTCCAAGGTGGGATACCATGCCAGCGGGGCGGTGGTGGTGCGACCGTCCGCCAACTTCAGCGTCAGGCGCTCGCGGCCTACGGTCACGTCCTGAATTTTAGGCGAGGTGTTCATGCCATTGTCAGAGACTCCTCACGTCGTCTCCTACGCGAGTCACTTCCCCACGCAGAAGAGCTTCGTCCCGGTGCGAATGTAGAGGTTGCCCTGCGAGATGGCCACGCTGGAACGCAGCCGGGTGGCGTCCCCCTCGTCCTTGAAGTTCGCAGTGTGCAGGCGGTTGAACTCGGTGCCACCGGCCTGGACCACGGAGAGTTCGCCGTCGAAGTTCATCATGTAGATCTTGCCATCTGCTGCCGTGGGCGAGCATTGGAAGACGGACTTGCCGCCGAGGTCGCCGCTCCAGATAACCTTGCCGTCCGCCGGGTTCACGCAGAGGAGCTTTTTCTTGCCGCCGTTCAGCACGTAGAACTTTCCGTCGTAGAAGAGCGGCGTGGGCACGTCGGTGGTCAGGTCGCGCTCGTTGAGCGAGGGCGCGGCGGTGGCGGCGTCTTCGGTGCTTTGCACGTGGCTCTGCCAGGCGAGGGACTTGTTGTTCAGCGTGCCGCTTCCGCCAGCCTTCACAGCATAGACAGGCGCGCCTTTGGGCCCGCACGCGAGAATGACGCCCGCGCCGACAGTCGGCGACGGCACGAGTCGCCAGTGAGTGATGTGCGTCGGGTTCCAAGTGCCCCAGCGCCAGAGTTCCTTGCCGGTAGCCGGCTCGTGGCCGGTGATGCAGTCGCCGCCGACGATGATGAACTCCTTGCGACCGTTGTGCGTGAAGGGCACCGGCGTGCTGAAAGCTTCGAGCGCTTCGCTCTTTGCCTCGCACGCGCGGACTTGCCGCCACTGGTCTTTGCCGGTCTGCGGGTCAATCGCGAGCAGGAATGACTCGTTGCCATCCGGCTTGCCGCGCCCGCTCACGGCGGTATCGCGCTGCAACACCTGCATAATCAGCCGCCCATCATCCAACAGCGGGCTGCTGGAGAAGGTCCAGAGAAAGGCAAACGGGCCGATGTTCCGGTCCCAAATCTTTTTGCCTGCGAAGTCGAACGCGACGAGGTCGCCGGTGCCGTAGAAGAACACGACAAGCTTCCCGTCGGTCACGGGCGAGGGCGAGCACGAGTTGCTGCCCTGGCCGTCGGAGGCGAAGTCGCTGATTTCCGAACGCCACAGCTCCTTGCCGGTTTTGCGATCGAGGCAGAGGGCGTATTGCTTCTTGCTCGCCATGTCTGCGGCAGTGACGAAAACGCGGTCGCCCCAGATGACGGGCGTCGCGGCTGATGCACCGGGGAGCGCGACGGACCACTTGATGTTCTCAGTCTTGCTGAAGGTCGCGGGGAGGTTCTTCTCGGGGCTGGAGCCGTTGTGAAGCGGACCGCGCCAGTTGGACCAGTTCTCGGCGGAGAGCAGAGAGGCGGAGAGTATCAGCGCGGCGGTGAACAGGAGGCGATTCATAATGTGCGGGCGATTTTGTCCGGCGTTGGACGGAAGGCAAGGCGGTTCAATTGAAGCGATGCTGAAGGCCGAAAACCAGAGCCAATGCGCAGACGTTTCTCGACCGCTGCTTCCGAGCTTTGCGCTGGACTCCCCTTGCTCCCCTCCCAACCATCCGCGCATGAACTTTGTCACCCACCTCGAATGCGCGAACTGCGTCACGCGCTACGATGCGGACAAAGTCCACAATCTCTGCCCCGCCTGCCAGAAGCCGCTCTGGGTGAAATACGATCTCGACGCGCTCAAGAAAAAGTTTCCAAAGAAGGCGCTCTTTGGCCGACCCCCAACGCTCTGGCGCTACCTTGAAATGCTGCCGGTGCGCGACCCGGCCAACATCATTTCGCTCACGGAAACCATCACTCCAATTCTGGAGACGAAGCGGCTCGCGGCGCATTTCGGCGTGCAGCACCTCTTCATGAAAGATGAGAGCCGCCTACCCACCGGCAGCTTCAAGGCGCGCGGAATGACGATGGCCATCACGATGGCGAACGAGTTCGGCATCAAGCGCGTCGCCTGCCCCACCGCCGGCAACGCGGGCGGCGCGATGGCCGCTTACGCCGCGCGCGCAGGCATGGAGGCGTATGTGTTCATGCCGGAGGACACGCCCGTCATCAACCAGAAGGAGTGCTACCTCGCGGGCGCGAAGACCTTTCTCGTCAACGGCCTCATCACCGACTGCGGACGCATCGTCGGCGAGGGCAAGGCGAAGAAGGGCTGGTTCGATGTCTCCACGCTCAAGGAGCCGTATCGCATCGAGGGCAAGAAGACGATGGGCCTCGAACTCGCCGAGCAGTTCGACTGGGAGCTGCCCGACGTGATTCTCTACCCGACCGGGGGCGGCACCGGACTCATCGGCATGTGGAAGGCGTTCGCGGAGCTTGAGGCGATGGGCTGGCTCAAACCCTCGAAGAAGCCCCGTATGATTTCCTGCCAGAGCACGGGCTGCCCGCCCATCGCCGACGCGTTCAAGAAGGGCGACCGCTTCGCCAAGAAGTTCGAGAACGCAGCGACCATCGCCAGCGGCATCCGCGTGCCGGCGGCGGTGGGCGACTTCATGATTCTCGACGCCGTGCGCGCCAGTGGCGGCGTGGCGCTCGCGACGCCGGAGGCGGACATTCCCAAGTGGATGCAACTCGCGTCGTCGCGGGAAGGCATCGCTATGTGCCCGGAGACGGCCGTGTGCCTCGGTGCGCTCGAAGTGTTGCTGCAGGAAGGAAAAATCAAACCGAACGAGCGCATCGTGATTTTCAACACGGGCGCAGCGCAGAAATATCCCGAGGCCGTGCGCGAGCAGTTGCCGCGGGTGGACTGCACGAAGCCGATTGAGTGGGACCGAATCTGACGGAGTGATGGAGTAGTGGAGTGATGCGGCGTCGAACGGGGTGCACCAACCCGTTACTTCTCGCTGAAGAGCGCGGCCGCAAACTGCTTCGCATCGAAGGGCTGAAGGTCGTCCGGTTGCTCGCCCACACCGATGAACTTGATGGGTAGGCCCAGCTCCTTCTGAATCGCCACGACCATCCCGCCCTTGCTGGTGCCGTCGAGCTTGGTGATGACGAGGCCGGTGAGCGTGACGGCCTTGTGGAACTCGCGGGCCTGTTGCAACGCATTCATGCCGGTGGTCGCGTCGAGGACGAGCAGGACTTCGTGCGGCGCACCGGGGAGCTGCTTGCCCATCACGCGATGCACCTTCTGCAATTCCTTCATCAGGTTGCTCTTCGTGTGCAGGCGCCCGGCGGTGTCCACGAGTAGGTAGCTCGCGCCGCGCGCGGTCGCAGCGGTGATGGCGTCGTGCGCCACGGCGGCCGGATCGGCGTGGTAGGCGCCGGCGACGACATCAACCTTGAGACGCGCCCCCCAAAGCTTGAGCTGCTCAATCGCGGCCGCGCGAAAAGTGTCACAGGCCGCGAGCAAGACGATGCTCCCCTGCCCTTGCAGAAGGTGCGCGAGCTTGGCGGAGGTGGTGGTCTTGCCCGTGCCGTTGACGCCGACAACGGAGACAACGGTGAGGCCGCCGGCTTGCTGATTCAGTGCGGCGTTCGTCGCAGAGAGGCTTCGCTCGACTTCCTGTGTGGCGATGGCGAAGACATCCAGCCCGCCGCTGCCCTGCGATTCGTAGGCCAGCTTCACGGCGCAGAGAATCTGCTGGGTCATCGCCATGCCGAGGTCGGCGGCGAGCAGCGCGTGCTCCAGCTCTTCGAGGGTCTTACCGGTCAGCTTGGGCGAGCCGGTGACGATGCGTTTGAGTTCGTGGCCGAGTTTGGCAGCGGTCTTGTGCAGACCTGCTTTGATTTTAGAGAACAGTCCCATGCTGAGCGTGGTGCGTGAAAGGGTGCGGACGGGCGACGACTGAACTGAAACTCACGCTGCCGTCGAAGTCTTTTCCCGGCGGCGGCGGGCGCGGGCTTCGAGCTGGCGGACGTGGATGACCGGCAGCTTGATGCCGCCCATGAGCGGCTTGCCCTTGTTCATGCCGTGGCAGTCGGAGCCGCCGCTGATGGCGAGGTCATATTGCTCCGCCATCATCAAATAGTGCTGGCTGGCAGCGGTGGAGTGCCGGGTGTGGAAGCATTCGATGCCATCCACGCCCGCCTCGACGAGCAGCGGGATGATGTCGTCGCTCTTGTTCAGCGCCGGATGTGCGATGACCGCCACTCCCCCGGCGTGGTGGATCAGCTCGATGGCCTGGTCAGCCGAAATCTTGAACTTCGGCACCCACGCGGGCCGGTGCTTTTTGAGATAACGCTCAAAGGCCTCGTCCATCGTCTTGCAAAGGCCCGCCTGCACCAGCGCACGCGCGACGTGCGGCCGGCCGGGTGACTCGCACTGGGCGATGGCGAAGACAGCCGCAGCCTGGAGCGGAACGCCCTTGCGCTGGAGGCACGCGGCCATTTCGTGGATGCGGTTCTGCCGCGCCTTCTGGAACTCAACGAGACTCGAGAGGAAGCGCGGGTTCGACGGGTTGATGAAGTAGCCGAGCAGATGAACTTCCACGTCATCCACTTCGCAAGTCAGCTCTGTGGCCTGGACGAACTCAATGCCGAGCCGCGCGCACTCCGCCCCCATCCGCGCGCAACCGGCCATCGTGTCGTGGTCCGTCAGCGCCACGCAGGCGAGTTGGTGGCGCTGGGCCGCCTGCGCCATCTCCTCGGGGGAAAACGTCCCGTCCGAGAACGTCGTGTGCATGTGCAGGTCGGCGAACATGGCGGTGCGGGTCAGGGCTTGGAAACGGGGGTGCGGGCGGCCCTCATGAGCTCGCTGCGCACCTTGTCGAGGATGCCGTTGACGAACTTGCCGCTGTCGTCAGTGGAGAATTTTTTTGCGATGTCCACAGCCTCGTTGATGCTGACCACCGGCGGGATGTCCTCGCGGTGAAGCATCTCAAAGATGGCGAGCCGGAGGATATTCCTGTCCACGGCCGCCATGCGGGAAATATCCCAGTTCTTCGCGTGCTTCGTGATGACTGCGTCCGCCTCCGCACGATGCTCGATTGTGCCCAAGATGAGCGGGTCAGCAAAGAGGCGCAGCGCCGCCTCCGCGGTGGTGGGGGGTGGCAGTTCGACTTGCTCGCCCCAGGTGGACTTGCCGTCGGAGGCCTGGGCAATCGCGGAACGGCGTTGCGAATCCCAAAAATGATCGAGCGCCTCGACCATCTGGTCCGGGGCGTTCAAGTCGCATTGAAAGAGAAACTGGATGGCACGTTCTCGTGCCTCGCGGCGCATTCCCATGTCGTGAGGATAGTCCGGTGTGGGTTGGGCGGAAGTCTTTTTTCCGGCAAGGTCGCGATACGGCGGCAATCGCGCTTCAGCTCACCGGAACGCCTCGCGCACGGGCCGGCCAATGGCATTCGTTGGCAGGTTCAATCCGAAGAGCCACGCGATGGTCGCGGCGGTGTCGGGCAGGGTCACTTGATTTGTCAGCGCATAGCCGCGCCGCACGCCTGAGCCCCAGACGATCCACGGGATGGTCATGTCCTGAGGCCGGTCCACGCCGTGATTCAAGCCCGCCCCACCGTGATCGGCCGTGAGCAGGAAGACGTTATTCGTCCCGCCCGCCTGCTCGACACCTTTGCGCAGCAGCGCGAGCGCCGCGTCGCACTCCGCCAGCGCGGAAAACTGCTCCGGCGAGGGCCAGCCGTAAAAATGCCCCGCCATGTCCGCATCCGGAAAATGCACGAACATCAGGTGCGGCTTGCGCTGCGTGAAATAGCTCACTGCCTGCGCCGCCACGCTGCGCGCGGAGAAGACGTTCGTCCCTGACCAATCCTGCGGATCGGTGAGCGGAAACGAAACGTGATCCACCGAGCCGGTGGGAAACAGGTGGGCGAGCTTGTCCTTGCCGGAAAAGACAGCGCAGGAAAGCCCGCTGGCCTTGGCCAGCATGAAGACCGTTTGCGCCCGCAGCGGACCGAAGGCCGGTATCCACTGGTTCCAATAAACCCCGTGTTCCTCCGGCGCGAGGCCAGTGAGCATGGAGGTGTGCGCCGGCAGCGTGAGCGGAGGCACGATGCTCCGGGCGGTCCACGTCACCGCGCCCTCGCGTGCCATCGCGTGCAACATCGGCATCCGTGCCTGCTGCACGAAGTCAGGCCGCGCTCCGTCGAAACTGACGAGAATGACGTGCGCGGGGCGCGGGACCGGCTGCGCTGGCGGCGTGCTTGGTGCGGCGCTGGCGGGACTGGCCTTTGACGACGAGGCTGGAACGGCGTCGGGCTTGCACCCAGCAACCAGCAGGGCAAGGCCAGCCAGCAAAGGGCACAGGTGGAGAGATGCGGCGTTCACAAGTATTCCCAATGGTCGAACATCGCCGCCTGCCCACAGTGGGCACCGGCTTCATCCCGGAGATTCCACACGCGCGCCTGCGCGATGCGGAAGCGCCGGCCCGACTTGGCGATGCGCACCCCGGCGTAATCCGCGATGTGCCCGTGCCGCGTCACCTGCGCGAGCAACCGCGCGCGCTCCTCACGGGCAACCGGCTCGGCAGTGAGTCGAGATGGGGTGCCGGTGAGTTCCGCCCACGACATTTCCCAAAGTGTGAGCGCGGCAGCGTTGCCATAGTTCAGCACCGGGTCAGCCTGCGTGTCGTGCGAGACGAGCACAAACGGCGCAGCGAAGAGAGCCGCCGCCAGCTCCCGTGGCTGTGAGATGCCGAGCAGCAGGTCGCGCCCGAGCCAGTGCCGGAAACTCCGCACCACGGTGGCCGCGTGTGCCACTGCCGCAGCCGATGCCCACGGTTCGTTCATGTCGGACGGCAGACTAGCACGGCGATTGGCGCGTCTCCAAGACGGCTTCAATTGGGCAGAACACCGCATGCCGTCCATCTACTGCACTTCCACGTCGAAGACGAGGCTCGTGCGCGAGTCGGTCTGCTCGTTGCGGATTTCCATCTCCTTGAGGTGCCACTGGCCGTTGACCTTCTTGAAGCTTTTGGGCTGAAACTCCTTCAGCAGCTTTCCCCGCGTGTCGTAGGCCTCGGCCGCCACGATGCCGAGAGTGCCCTGATCCAGCCAGGTCACCACGCGCGAGTAACCGCCGGGCGTCGGCTTGGCGGTGACGCTCTCGATCACGAAACACGCTTCGCTTCGACGCTGTTCCTTGCTCAAAAGCCGCTGCTCCGGCCAATGGAAGAAATCGAGACCCAAGTCCACGAGCCAGAAGTCCGAGCCAGCGAAGGGCACCAGCAGGTTGCTCGCGGGCTGAAGCTGGCCTGTCTCACGGCCCACGGCATAACGGCTGGGGGTGTTGTGCGAGCGCGAGACGCGGAAGCGCACGCCATCGCCGCTGGTGTAGTCAGTGTGCCACTGGTCGTCCGTGACCGTGGTGCGGATGGTGACGGGTATCTCGGCGCGCAGTTTCCGGTTCGAGCCGAAGAGGCGCAGCGTCGCCGTGTTTGTGCTGCTGGCCTTGGGCGCGAGCGCGCGGGCCTCGGCGGCGATGCGCTGGCCCTCGGCGCGCTGAATGGCGGGATCGGAGATGACTTGGCGACCCTCGGTGGGTTGCGCGGCGGGAAGCGCGGAGAGCATTGCAAAGCAGACGAGCGCGCTGGCGAGGACTCGCCCTGCCACAGATAGATTCGAGTTCACTTGGTTTTGTCTTTCTTTACCTTCGTCGCTGCCGCCTCCACCAAGGCCAAGGGGAGGAGTTCGCTGATGCGGCGGACGAAGTGGACGGTCATCTTCGCGCGGACTTCCCCGGGCACTTCGGCCCAATCCTTCCGGTTGTGCTCGGGCAGCAGGACTTGCTTGATGCCTGCGCGGGCTGCGGCAAGGACTTTCTCTTTGATGCCGCCAACGGGCAGCACGCGTCCGCGCAGGCTGATCTCACCGGTCATGGCGAGTTGCGACCGGACGCGGCGCTGGGTGAGGAGTTGGCCTTGGACATGATGGGCGAGGTGGCTTGGCTCAGGGCAGCTTCACGATGACCTGCGGCCGCTCGCCTTTGCGCGCGCGAAATATAATGGAACCCTTGGGAGCCGGGCCGGTGGTGGAACAGCCGCACGGGCCAGTCTTGGAAAGGCAGCCGACGCGCGGGCGAAGCTGTGAGCGCAGGAGCAGGAAGGCTGCGATGCCAACAATCGCGAGAGCTGCTAGTTGCTGCCAGTCCATGCAATGCAAAGGTAGGGCAAGGACGGAAGGTGGTAAAACGATTTTTCGGCCCTGCACTGCTCTCGATGGAATGAACCTAACACCGAGGGCGAACAACGAGTGGACCCCCGTAAACGCCCTGTCCCCGCGTCGCCCGGAAGCGGAAAAAGGCTGGCCCGCAGGCTCGGTTTCTCCATCCGCAGCCATCCGTTCCACCTGTGGCTAAATCGTCCCGTCCATATTTCGCTTGCGCCACGGGGGCCAACTCCGTAGTAATCCGCGCCATTAGTTGAATGACAGAAGCTAGTTTCGACATCTCGCATGGATAACCCTCAAACGGAGAGGGCGCATTGAGCCGCCCCTTTTCCCCTCGCACCCCTCCCGCGCCAGCCTACCGAATTAACGGGAAGATTCGCGCCCGCGACGTCCGCGTCATCGGTCCGGCCGGAGAGCAACTCGGAGTCATAGCCCTTGCCGAAGCCCTCACCCTCGCCCGCCAGCACGCCGTGGACTTGGTCGAGATCGCGCCCAACGCCGTCCCGCCCGTCTGCCGCCTCGTGGACTTCGGCAAGTTCCGCTACGAGCAGTCCAAGAAGGACAAGGACTCGAAGAAGCACCAGCACGCCAACAAGGTCAAAGAGGTGCAACTCAGCCCCAACATTGACCCGCACGACTTCGGAGTGAAGCTCGCGCACGCGATTGATTTCATGTGCGAAGACATGAAGGTCAAGGTCCTCCTCCGCTTCCGCGGCCGTGAGATGGCCCACAAAGAAATTGGCCAGCAAGTCGTCGAGCGCTTCCTCAAGGAAGCCGCGCCGTGGGGCCACCCCGACTTCACCCCCAAGTTGCTGGGCAAGACCATCAACGTGATGATCAGCCCGCTGCCCAAGAACAAGCGCGCCAAGCATCCCACCCTGAACGAAGAAGGCGAGAACGCCGGTGCCGAGCATCGCGAACCAATCGCCAAGCCCGTTATCCGCACGGACGCGCCGGCGGTGCCGACCCCCAAGTCCGCCCAACCGCCAGCCGACGGCTTCGCCACTGCCCCCTTCGCGGCCTTGGACGGCAACCGCGAGCAACCCTGAGCCAAGCTTTGGGAGTCCGGCGGTAGAACGCACTCCAAAGCTCACCGCTCCGCAGCTGGATGGAGTTGGGAATTCTCCAGCCGCAAGCAGATCAAATCCGCTTCCGCCAGAGCGCAGCGGCGAGGCTTTCGGAGCGAACGGACGCTGCACGCCTACCTTTCTCAAAGCGGTGTCACCGCTGCGCTCTGCCACCGCACTCGATATCAGCCGATGGCGCCGCGCTGGCGGAGCATGGCTTCCATGGCTTTGTCCATCAGCACGTCGGCGAGGGGCTGGGTGGCGGCGTCGAGGGCGGTGTGGGCGGACTTCAAGCGGGTGAGGTCGCCGGTTTGGGTGCTGGCTTGCTCGGTGGCGAGGGCGGTGGTGAGTTCGTGAATCGCAGCTTCGACTTGAGCGCGGTAGGCGGGGTCAAGCTCGGCGGCGCACTCGGCGAGGCCGGTTTGCGCGGCGGTCAGAACTTCTTGGGCTTTCAACTTCGCCTCAATCCAGCGGCGGGCGGCGAGGTCCTCGAAGGCGTGTTCGACGGACTCTTCCACCATGCGCTGGACTTCGGTGTCGGCCACGTCCACGGCGGACTTCATCTCCACGACCTGCTGCGCGCCGGTCTTCAGGTCGCGGGCGAGGACGTGGAGGATGCCGTTGGCATCAATCTCGAACTGCACGCCGACGCGCGGGACTCCACGCGGGGCGCGCTCGAAGGCGACGGAAAATTTGCCGAGGCTCCAGTTGTCGGCGGCGCGTTCGCGTTCGCCTTGGAGGACGTGGATGAGCATCTCGCGCTGGTGGTCCACGGCGGTGGTGAAGACCTCGCCGGCCTTGATGGGAATGGTGCTGTTGCGGGGGATGATGGCGTTCATCAAGCCGCCGAAAGTCTCGATGCCGAGCGAGAGCGGGGTCACGTCGAGCAGTAGCATGTTCTTGAAACCGCCGCTGAGAATCTCGGCTTGAATCGCCGCGCCGAGGGCAACGGCTTCGTCGGGGTTTTGCGAGGTGTTCAACATCGGGCCAGTGCGCTCGTGGAAGCTGTCGCCGAGGCGGAGGCTGCCGCGTTCCTCCTCGAACTCCGCGCATCCGAACCACTCACTGACGAGGCGGCGCACGAGCGGCATGCGCGTCTGCCCGCCGACGAGGATGACTTGGTCGAGCTGTTTTGCTTCGAGCTTCGCGTCGCCGAGAGAGCGGAGGCAATGTTGGCGAGTGCGCTCGATGATGTCGCGGGTGAGGCGTTCCAACTCCTCGCGCGTGAGCTTGTAGCTGAAGCTGAAATCGGGCGTGAGGAACGGGAGGACAATCTCGGCCTCGGTCTCGGTCGAGAGGCGAATCTTCGCGGCCTCGGCAGCTTCGCGAAGGCGGGCGAGGAGGGAGGGCTGAAGGGTTGAAGAGGGAGCGGCTGTGGGATCCTCCGCTTCAACTCTTAAACCCTTCAACTCTTCAACCTTCTCCATCAGGAACTCCACCAGTCGTTTGTCGAGGTCGTCGCCGCCGAGGCGGGTGTTGCCGTTGGTGGCGAGGACTTGGAAGACGCCGGCGTTCAGTTCGAGAATCGAGAGGTCGAAGGTGCCGCCGCCGAGGTCATACACGGCGATTTTGGAATGCTCCTTGAGGCGGTCAAGTCCGTAGGCAAGGGCGGCGGCGGTGGGTTCGTTGACGATGCGCTCGACGGTGAAGCCGGCCAACTCCCCTGCCCTCTTCGTCGCGTTGCGCTGGGCGTCGTTGAAGTAGGCGGGGACGGTGATGACGGCGCGAGTGACAGCTTCGCCAAGGTCGGCTTCGGCGGTGAGTTTTAGTTTCTTGAGAATCTCGGCGGAGACTTCCTCGGGGGTGTAGTCGCGGCCGCGGATGGGAATGGTGACGGGGCCGGCGCCCTCGCCGCGCACGGGATAGGTCACGAGCATCTCCTCGCGCGCGATCTCCGCACCGCGCCGGCCCATGAAGCGTTTCACGGAATAGACCGTGCTGGCAGGGTGGAGGACGCGCACGCGGTTGGCGGCGTGACCGACGACCGGGGCGGCGTCGGCTGCGGGGAAGTGGACGACGCTGGGGCAGAGGCGGTGCCCGTCGGCGTCGGCGATGACGTAAGGGATGCCAGAGTCCACGGTCGCGACGAGCGAGTTGGTAGTGCCGAGGTCGAGGCCGACGATTTTAGACATACTGGGGGGAGCTGTTTTTAGCCACAGATGGAACACAGATTAAACACAGATAAGGCAGTTCGCCCGAGACAGCTTTCGCTGCGGTA
>CAMBZO010000039.1 GCA_945872195.1 Akkermansia muciniphila
TCCGCGAGCGCGAAAACGCCGGACCCGGTCTGGTCCGCTTGGCACGGCTACGCGAAATTGCCCGATGAAAAGTTCGGCGAGGAAGCCGCGAAGGTTATCCTGCCGCCCGGTTCGCATCCCGCCGTCGTCGCCGCATTCAAGACGCCGCCCAAGACCATCAAAGAAGCCGCCGAGCGTTACGGCAAGCTGCTCACCGACGCCGACGCGGCCACGCCGCACTCGGACAAGGACAAGGAAGCCCTTCGCCTCGCGCTTCGTTCCGCCGACGCCCCGCCGAACCTGCCCGCGCCGGAGAACGACACGCTTCTCGAAGACGCCCGCCCGCGCCTGCGCCAGTTGAAGGCCAAGGTGGATGAAGTGGACGCCACGCATCCCGGTGCGCCGCCGCGCGCGATGGCCCTCGTGGACCGCGATGCGCCCACGCGCCCCTATGTCTTCGTGCGCGGCAATCCCGGCAATCGCGGCCCCGATGTCGAACGCGGCTTCCCGCAAGTCGCGGCCCTCGGCAAGCCCGAGCCGTTCCCAACGAAGAGCAGCGGTCGCCTCGAACTCGCCCGCGCCATCACCAGCCGCGACAACCCGCTCACGGCGCGCGTCCTCGTGAACCGCATCTGGACCTGGCACTTCGGCGCGGGCCTCGTCCGCACGCCCAGCGACTTCGGCTTGCGCGCGGACCCGCCGACGCACCCCGAGTTACTCGACTGGCTGGCGACGCGCTTCGTCGCCGACGGGTGGAGCATCAAGAAACTGCACAAGGTCATCATGCTCTCCGCGACCTACCAGCAGGCCAGCGACGACCGCGTCGAGTGTGTGAAGGCAGACCCCGCAAACACCTTGCTCTGGAAATTCAACCGCCAGCGCCTCGACTTCGAGCAACTCCGCGACTCGCTCTTGCTCGCGTCCGGCAAGCTCGACCTCACGCCCGGCGGCCTGCCCGTGGACCTGACCACGCAGCCCTTTGCCACGCGCCGCACGGCCTACGGTTTCATTGACCGCCAGAACCTGCCGCCGATGTTCCGCACGTTCGACTTCGCCAGCCCCGACGTGAGCGCGTCGCAGCGCTTCCAGACGACCGTCCCGCAACAGGCGCTCTTCCTGATGAACGCGCCCTTCGTCCTGCAACAGGCCCAAGCCCTCGCCGCCCGCGACGACTTCAAGAAGTTCACCACCGATGACGCGCGCCTTCGCTTCCTCTACGAGACGATTTATCAGCGCCGCCCCGCCGCTGCCGAAGTGACGATGGCGCGCGCCTTCCTCGCTTCCCCGACACAGGAATCAACCAAGAACCTGACCGCGTGGGAGAGACTCACCCACCTCCTCCTCATCTCCAACGAGGCGGCGTTCGTGGATTGATGGAGCACGGACGCCCACGTCCGTAATTCCCCCGCTGCCCCGAAGGCTACAGACGTGGGTGTTCTCGCTCCAATGGCGCATCAGGCATTTCCCTGACCTTCTCAAATTTGACCGGCACGAGTTGTGCGCTACGTTGTCACCAGACAGAGACACAGAATGGGCAACACAAACAACTCAGCCTTCAGTGGCAGCGACGACCGGCCCAAGGGCCGACTAGGTTAGGACGTGGATGGTTCCGCGGCGGCCGTCGCTCAGAAAGCCGGCAATGCCTGCGTGGTATCCAATTGAAAAGTCCGTGTGGGACCAGCGGAGGGCTGAACTCCTCTCCTCCCTAGCCCGTCCGCCGCAAGCCGCTTTCAACCGCGCTGGGCGCCTCACGACCCTCGCCTCCGCCTCCCGCCGCGTCCCTGACCGTCTGGTCGCGGAGTCCCTCGCAGAGATGCTCGAGTCTGTCACCGGCGAGCGGGTGCTGTTGCTGCAACTGGTGCCCTCGGAAGCCGATGCGACGGCGAAGGTCTGGAGCCCGCTTCACTCGCTGCCGAACAACGGTTTCGCCTTCGCGGACCAACTTCAGCACCTCGGCAATTTTGACCGACTTGCCCTTCGCGTCTCGAACCATTCTGCCGAGCGGCAATTTCTCTCCGCCTTCCTCGGCCACTGCGCGCGCCACTTCGGCCATGTGATTGTCCATGTGGACGCGAACGCTCCGCGCCAGGCGCTCGCCGAGGCGGCGTCCCGTTCCTCCGCGACCTACGTGCTCGCGCAGCAAACGGTGGACAGCCTCTTCGAGTTCAACCAACTCGACCGCGAGTTGCGCGTCGCGCGCGATGGCACGGCGACGGACTTGAAGCTCGTGCTCTGCCTGGAGCACGACGAGGTGCCGCAGTCGGCGGAGGATTTCATCAAGCAAATCGGCCAGCCCGCGCACCTGAACCTCCACGAGTCGCCCGCGACGATGGACGCGCTGCACTCGCACTGCGGCGGCGTGTGGCCGGTGGCGTTCAAGTTTGACCTGCGCCGGCTCGCGCGCGAAATCGGCCGCTGCCGGGTGGGCCTCGCGCTCTCCAGCGGCGGCGCGAAGGGCCTCGCGCACGTCGGCGTGCTGCAAGTGCTGGAGGAGAACGGCATTGAGGTGGACCTCATCGCGGGCACGAGCATGGGCGCTTACATCGGCGCGCTCTGGGCCTTCGGGCACGACGGCCAGTTCCTTGAGCGCAAGGCCCGCGAGTTGGAAGGCAAGTGGGGCTTGTTCAAGTTGATTGACCCCGCGTTCCCGCCACGCCGGGGGTTCATTCACGGCCGCGCGATTCGCGAGCGGCTCGAACGCAGCATCGGCGACGTGCGCTTCGAACAACTCGCGCGTCCGCTCCGCGTGGTCACGACGCACTTCGACACGCTTGAACGCATCGTCTTCAGCACTGGCCAAGTGTCCCATTCCGTCCATGCGAGCTGCGCGATTCCAAGCGTCTTCGTCCCCGTGAAACTGAATGGCGAGACCTACATTGACGGTGGCATCTCCGACCCGCTGCCCGTGGACGTGCTGCGCGAGGCGGGCATCGAGCACGTCATCGCGGTTAACATCATTCCCACTTCCGCCTTCCTCCGCTGCACTCGCGAATACGAGCGCGAGCAAGTCGATGTGAAGCGCAGCCGCTTCGATTTCCTGCGCCTGCTCAACCGGCAGATCAACTATTTCGCCTACGGCAACATCCTCGATGTCACCCAGCGCGCCGTCATCGGCGGGCAGATTCGGGCCGCCGAGGATGCCTGCCGTCAGGCAGACGTTGTCCTCCGTCCGCTCGCGTGCGACTCGCGCTGGCACGACTTCTCCAATCCCATGAAATACATTTCCCTCGGTCGCCGAGTGGCCGAGGAGAACCTCGCCGACATCAAAAAACTAGTGAACCGCAAGGAGCCATCCCATGAGCACCAAACTCCTCACCACGAACTGGCAGCGGCTGCCTGAAGCCACCGTCCGCGCGCTGCAAGCCGAGCGCCTGCACCACTGGCTGCGCGACACCGTGCTGCCCTTCTCCGCCCACTACCGCGAGCTGTTCCGCCAGTTGAAACTCACCGCAGCCGACTTCCGCTCGCTCGACGATCTGCGCCGCCTGCCCTTCACCAGCAAGGCCGACTTGCTCAACACGCCAGACAATCCGCAGAAGGCTCGCGACTTTCTCCTCATCCCCGACCGCAACGTCCTCTCGCGCCGCCCCTCCTCCATCCTCCGCGCGCTGCTCCACGGTCGCGAACACGTTTTGCAAGGCTTCGAGTCCGAGTTCCGCCCCATCTTTCTCACGAGCACCACGGGCCGCAGCGCCGACCCGGTGCCCTTCCTCTACACGAACCACGACCTCGCAAATCTCCAGCTCGCCGGCGAGCGCGTCTTCGGCGTGTGCGGCGCGCGTCGCGAGGACAAGCTGCTGAACATGTTCCCCTACGCTCCGCACCTGGCGTTCTGGCTCGCGCACTACGGCAGCACGGCGTTCGGTGTGTTCACCGCGAGCACCGGCGGCGGCAAGGTCATGGGCACCGAGGGCCAAATTCGTTTCCTCCGCAAGATTCGCCCCGACGTGCTCATCGGGATGCCGACCTTCGTTTATCACGTCCTGCATCAAGCGGCGGAGGAAGGCGTCCGCTGCGAAAACCTCCGGCGCATCGTCCTCGGCGGCGAGAAGGTGCCCGACGGGATGCGCTTGAAACTTCGCAACCTCGCCCTCGAACTCGGCGCGCGCGAAATTGACGTGGTGACGACCTACGGCTTCACCGAGGCGAAGATGGCCTTTGCCGAATGCCCCGTGCCGGTGGATGAACCCTCCTCCGGCTACCATCTCTACCCCGACCTCGGCGTCGTCGAGGTCGTGGACCCGAAGACTGGCGAACCCGTCGCGAACGGCCAGCCCGGCGAGATTGTGTTCACCCCGCTCGACTCGCGCGGCACAGTCGTCCTGCGCTACCGCACTGGCGACTACATTGATGGCGGTCTGACTTACGAGGCCTGCCCGCACTGCGGTCGCCAGCTCCCGCGCCTCGTCGGCAAAGTCTCCCGCAGCTCCGCGTTCAAGGAAGTGCAGCTCGACAAAATCAAGGGCACGCTCGTGGACTTCAACGAGCTCGAGCACGTCCTCGACGACGCCCCGAACGTCGGCGCCTGGCAGATTGAACTGCGCAAGCTGCACGACGACCCGCTCGAAGTGGACGAGCTCGTCCTGCACGTCCAGAAAATCAACGGAGCCGACGACGACCATCTCATCCACGACCTCCGCACCCGACTCGCGACGCGTTGCGAGATTTCCCCGAACCGCATCGCGTTCCACAGCGCGGAGAAGATGCGCGACCTCCAAGGCGTCGGCGTGCAGCTCAAGGAACAGAAGCTCGTGGACCATCGCCCGAAGAACAGCGTGCCTGTCGCGGCCAGTCCGCTTAGAAAGGAGCCCGCATGAGCACTTCTCGCCTCGTCATCGTGGACGGCGTCCGCACGCCGTTCTGCAAAATGGGCACCGACCTCGCCGCGCTCAGCGCGGACGAACTCGGTCGCATCGCCACCCAAGCCCTCCTCACCCGCACCGGTCTCGACCCCGCGCTGATTGACGAAGTCATCTTCGGCTGTGTCGGCCAGCCCGCCGACGCCGCTAACGTCGCGCGCGTCATCGCCCTGCGCGCCGGCATCCCCGAGCACGTCCCGGCCATCACCGTGCATCGCAACTGCGCCTCTGGGCTGGAGTCGCTCACGCAGGCTTACGAGAAGATGACCGCCGGGCGCGGCTCCATCTTCCTCGTCGGCGGCACGGAGAGCATGAGCAACTATCCGTTGCTCTACACGAAGACCGCTGCGGAGAAGCTCGCCAAGCTCGGCCGCGCGAAATCCTTCCTCGAAAAAGTCTCCGCCCTCACCGCCTTCCGCCCCGCCGACTTCAAGCCCCGCATCACCCTCCAGCTCGGCCTCACCGACCCAGTCTGTAGCATGAACATGGGCGACACCGCCGAGTTGCTCGCGCGCGAGTCCGGCCTGAGCCGCGAGGAGCAAGACGCCTTCGCCCTCGAATCCCACCAGCGCGCCGCCGCTGCCAAAGCCAAGCTGGCCGAAGAGATTTGCCCTGTCTTCCCCACATTGGCCTCGGGCAAAAGCACCAAGCCCATCGTCGCCGACAACGGCGTGCGCGAATCGCAAACGATGGAAGCCCTCGCGAAGCTGCGCCCCGTCTTCGACCGCCACCACGGCACCGTCACCGCCGGCAACGCCTCGCAAATCACCGACGGCGCGGTTGCCTTGCTCGTGATGACCGAGGAGCGCGCCGCCGAGCTGGGCTTCACGCCGCTGGGCGCGTTGCTCGGCTACGCCTACGCCGGCTGCGATCCGTCGCGCATGGGCCTCGGTCCCGTGTATGCCATCGCGAAGGCGGAGCAGAAGACCGGCCTCGCCGTGAACGCCGCCGATCTCATCGAAATCAACGAGGCCTTCGCCGCGCAGACGCTCGCGGTGCTCAAGTGCTGCGAGTCGGAGCAATTCGCGAAGAAGATGTTGGGGCGCTCCAGTCCCGTCGGCGAAATCCGCCGCGACCGGCTCAACGTGAACGGCGGGGCCATCGCCCTCGGCCACCCCGTCGGCGCGACCGGCGCGCGACTCGTGCTGGCGAGCCTGAAGGAATTGAAGCGGCAAAACCTGAAACGCGCGCTCGTGTCCGTCTGCGTCGGCGGCGGCCAGGGCGCGGCCATCTGGCTGGAGGCGTTATGAGCACTGCAATCCTACCCGCACCCGAGCAACTCAAACTCGACGTGATGAACGCCCCCCAACCCGACCCCGCGCCACGCGAGTTCAAGAACCTTCGCCGCGAAGTCACCGCCGACTCTATCGCCGTCCTCACCTTCGACCGGCCCGACTGCGCTGCGAACATCTTTGACCGCGCCACGCTGGAGGAGTTGAACGCCCACCTCGACGCCATCGAACGCGACTCCACCTTGCGCGGCGTGGTGCTCACCAGCGCGAAGCCCGGCATCTTCATCGCCGGCGCAGACCTCCACTCGCTCTCCACCGCGCCCATGAACGTGCTGCGCGAGATGGTCGAGTTCGGCCAGCGCGTCTTCAGCCGGCTCGCCGCGCTCCCGCTGCCGACCGCCGCCGCGATTCATGGCGCGTGCTTGGGCGGCGGCTTTGAGGTTTGTCTCGCCTGTGACTTCCGCTTCGCCACGCCGGATAAAGCCACGAAGCTCGGCCTGCCCGAAGTGCAGCTCGGCATCCTTCCCGCGTGGGGCGGAAGCACACGGCTCCCACGCCTCATCGGCCTGCCAGCGGCACTCGACCTCATCCTCGCCAGCCAGACCGTCGGCGCGAAACAGGCACTGAAACTCGGCTTGGTGGACGACCTCGTGCCGCACGAGAGCTTGCTCGTCGTCGCGCTGTCGAAGGTCGCGAAGGCTGGGCGCAAGCCGCGTCGCTCCACCCCGCTTGCGATGAAGGCCACGAACAACGCCTTCGCCGCGAATCTCATCTCCATGTGGACGCAACCGAAGCTCTTCAAGAAGACGCGCGGCCATTATCCCGCCGTGCTGAAGGCACTTGAAGTCGTGACGCTCGGCGTGGGCCGCTCCGAGGAACGCGCGTTGAAACTGGAGGCCGACGCCATCTGCCAGCTCGCGCAGACGGAGGCGGCGAAGAACTTGATTCGCATCTTCTTCCTCCAGGAGCGCGCGAAGAAGTTGACGTTCGATGCCAAGACAAGCGGGAAACCTGCTCTGGCGCGCGTCGCGCACGCCACCGTCATCGGTGCGGGCGTGATGGGCGCGGGCATCGCCCAGTGGCTCGCGGCGCGCGGGGTCTCCGTGATGCTGCGTGACATCAACACCGACGCCGTCGGGCGTGGCATGGGCACCATCGCCAAGCTCTTCGCGGATGGCGTGAAGCGCCGCACCTTCACGCCCGTCGAGGCGCGCGCGGCGATGGATAAGATTTCTCCGGTCGTCGAGTTGCCTTCGCTGCGCCGCGCCGATGTCATCATCGAGGCGGCGGTGGAGAGGATGGACTTGAAGAAAGACATCTTCCGCAAGCTGGAGCAACTCGCCGGGCCGGACACGATTCTCGCTACGAACACCTCTGCCCTCTCCGTCACCGAGTTGGCCGAGAGTCTCTGCGCCAGCGAGCGCGTCGTGGGCATTCACTTCTTCAACCCGGTGCATCGGATGCAGCTCGTCGAGGTCATCCACACGCCGCGCACCGATCCCGAGGTCACGCGGCGCGCGCTGAAGTTCGTGCAGGCGATGGGCAAGCTCCCCGTGCTCGTGAAGGACAGCCCCGGCTTCGTCGTGAACCGCGTGCTGATGCCGTATCTCATCGAGGCGGCGCGGCTCTTCGAGGCCGGCGCGGAAGTGACGGACCTCGACGAGGCGATGCTCGACTTCGGAATGCCGATGGGCCCACTGCGCCTTGTGGATGAAGTCGGCACGGACGTTTCCCTGCATGTGGCCGAGACGCTCGCGAGCCATTACCACCGGCGCATGGCCGTGCCGGAAGTTCTCAGCAAGCTCGTGAAAGGCGGTCATCTCGGGCGCAAGTCGGGCGAAGGATTTTACCGCCACCAAGGCAAGGAAGCCGTCGTGGGCAAAGCCGCCGAGCGCTACGTGAAGGACGACTCCGCCGCGAACTTCGACGGCACGGCCCTCGCGCTGCGCATGGTGTTGCTGATGGTCAACGAGGCCGCGCGCTGCGTGGAGGAAGGCATTGTCAGCGGCCCCGAGGACGTGGACTTCGCGATGATTATGGGCGCGGGCTTCGCGCCGTTCCGGGGTGGCCCACTGCGTCATGCGGACACGCTGGGCTTGGCGAACGTCGTGCGCGCGATGAACGAGGTGGTGGACGAAGGCGAGACGCGCTTCGACCCGTGTGGGCTGCTGAAAGATTTGGCTGCGAAGGAAGGTAAATTCTATCCCGAGAAAGGAGTGTTGTTATGAAAACCCTCGAACCTCCCACTATGGAAACACGCCCCACGCCCCCCAGTGACGACGCCGCGCAAGTCATCGACACCTCGAAGATGAACGCCGGCCAGCGTGCCGCGCTGGAGATGACCGAATCCGCGCGCGACGCCGCTTCCGAGAAGGGCAGCTTCGCCGCGAACCTCTTCATGGGCCGCTACGAGCTGGACCGCCTGCTGCCGTTCCCCGCGCAATCGCACGAGGACCGCGACCAGGGCGACGCCTTTCTCGCGCGGCTGGAGGCGTTCCTCCGCGCCAACGTGGACCCCGACGAGATTGACCGCACCGGCGAGATTCCCGACGAGGTCATCGAGGGCCTCGCGAAGATGGGTGCGTTCGGCATCAAGATTTCGCCGCAGCTCGGCGGGCTTGGGCTGTCGCAAACTAACTACTGTCGCGCCGCCGTGTTGCTCGGCAGTTATTGCGGCAACCTCGCCGCGCTCGTCTCCGCGCATCAAAGCATCGGCGTGCCGCAGCCGCTGATTCTCTTCGGCACTGACGAGCAGAAGGCGAACTGGCTGCCGCGCTGCGCGAAGGGCGAGATTTCCGCCTTCGCCCTCACCGAGCCAGGCGTCGGCTCTGACCCCGCGACGCTGCAGACACGCGCCGAGCCCACGGCCGACGGCCAGCACTTCGTCATCAACGGCGAGAAGCTCTGGTGCACCAATCTTCTCAAGGCCGGCGTGCTCGTCGTCATGGCGCAGACTCCCCCGAAGCTCGTCAACGGCAAGGAACGCAAGCAGGTCACGGCCTTCATCGTGGACATGGACACACCGGGCATTGAAATCGCGCACCGCTGCCGCTTCTTGGGCTTGCGTGCGCTCTACAACGGCGTCGTGCGCTTCACCGACGTGAAGGTGCCGCGCGCAAACATCATCCTCGGCGAGGGCAAGGGCTTGAAGGTCGCGCTCTCCACGTTGAACACGGGCCGCCTCACTTTGCCCGCCGCCTGCACCGGCCTCGCGAAGCGTTGCCTCGAAGTTTCGCGCAAGTGGTCCGCCGAGCGGGTGCAGTGGGGCGCGCCCATCGGCAAGCACGCCGCCATCGCCGACAAGCTCGGGCGCATGGCCGCGAACATCTTCGCGATGGAGGCGATGACGCTCTACACCGCGAGCCTCGTGGACCGCGACAAGAAAGCCGACATCCGCCTCGAAGCCGCGATGTGCAAACTCTGGGGCAGCGAGCGCGCGTGGGAAATCGTGGACGACACGATGCAAATCCGCGGCGGACGCGGCTACGAGACCGCGCAGTCGCTCAAGGAACGCGGCGAGGAACCCATCGCCGTCGAGCGCTTCCTGCGCGACTGCCGCATCAACACCATCTTCGAGGGTAGCAGCGAAATTATGCGGCTCTTCATCGCGCGCGAGGCGCTGGACCCGCACCTCAAAGTCGCGGGCGCCGTGCTGAACTCGCAGTTGCCAATGGGCGTTCGCGCCGCCGCCGCCATGAAAGCCGGACTCTTCTACGCAAGCTGGTATCCGCAGCAATGGCTGCCGTCGCTCGCGCCGGTGAATGCCCAGTCCGCACTCACGAAGCACCTCAAGTTCGCCCGCCGCACCGCGCGGAAGCTCGCGCGTTCGCTCTTCCACGCGATGGCCTTGAATGGTCCGAAGCTCGAGAAGCAACAAGTCTTGCTCGGCCGCTTCGTGGACATCGGCGCGGAAATCTTCGCGCTCACCGCGACGTGCGCGCGAGCCGAGGCGAAGTTGAAGGAGGCGAAGAGTCTCGAAGAGCGCGAGGCGCTGCTCCAGCTCGCGGAATGTTTTTGCCAGCAAGCCCGCCTGCGCATCGCGCGGCACTTCGACGGCTTGCATCACAACGCCGACCGCGCCGGCTACAAGCTGGCGCAAGGCGTTCTCTCCGGTCAGCTCGGCTGGCTGGAGGAAGGAATTGTCGCTCACAAGAAGTGAGCGAGCCTAGCCGAGCGGCTAGCCCGGCACCCGGTCGCGTTCTCTGTCCCCCGCGGCCGGGTTTCCTTTTTTGCCACAGATGAACACAGATGAACACAGATGGCTCCAAGCGTGAGCCGCTTAATGCTGCCCGTTTTATCTGTGTTCATCTGTGGCTAAAGCTCCGGCGTGCTGGCCGAAAGCGGTGTCGGCGTTGCGCTCTGCCACCGCACTCCAAATCACACCTTCGGTTCCCAGCCGGGGCGATACTCGCGCTTCCAAAGCTTTTGAGCATCGGGGTTGCCGATGATATGGCCGTTCTTTGGGTCAAGGTTCAGCACGGAGTTGGTGCGGTAGGCGATGTTGGCGAGGTGGCACATGAGGGAGCCTTTCTGGCCCTCGCTGATGGGCGAGTTGAGCGGTTTGTTCTCGCGGATGGCGGCGGAGAAATTCGTGAAGTGCGGGATGTCACCGCCGCCGGGGCCGCCAGACTTTTTGTCCAGTTCCACGCCCTTGGGGTCGAAGACCGTGTAGTCGTTGCCGCCGCTCATGGTCATCGAGCCTTTCGTGCCGTAGAACGAAACGAAGGGCAGTTTCTCGCCGCCGCGCGGGTTGCAGGAACTGTCATCCCACGAGGCGCCGCAGTGGCCGAAGTCAAAAACCGCCGAGCCGGTGTCGGGCGTTTCCTGATCGTCGTCCCAGTGATAGCGGCCGCCGAGGAAGGTGACCTTCCTCGGGTAATCCACACCGAGGCCCCAGCGCGACACGTCGAGTGCGTGAATGCCGTTGTTCGCCATCTCGCCGCCGCCGTAATGCCAGTGCCAGTGCCAGTTGTAGGGATGGATGTTGCTCTTGTAAGGCCGTTCGGGTGTCGGGCCTTGCCAGAGGGACCAGTCTAGCGTCGCGGGCGGGGCGCCGGGTGTGCCTTTGTTGATGGAGGGGCGGGCGCCGTTGTAATAGCAGCGGGAGAAAAGAACTTTGCCAATCACGCCCTCGCGCAGTTTCTGAATGCCTTCCATCACGTTCGCGTAGCTGCGGCGCTGGTTGCCCATCTGACACTTGCGGTTGTATTTCGCCGCTGCGGCGACGATGGCCTCGGCCTCCCATGGATTGTGGCTGCCGGGCTTTTCGACATACACGTGCTTGCCGGCCTGCATCGCCATGATGGCCGCGGGGGCGTGCCAAAAGTTCGGCGCGGCGATGGAGATGGCGTCCACGTTTTTGTCCTCAAGCATCCGGCGGAAGTCGCCGACGCCCTGCGGCTTGCGGGTGGCGTTGGGCTGCTTGGTCTCGGTGGTCTTCAAGCCGCTGGCCAGCCGCGCGGAGTCCACGTCGCACACGTAGGCGACCTCGACATTGTTGACGCCGAGGTGGCCGGCCACATGCGCCATGCCGCGCGAGAGGCCCATGACGCCGACGACGACGCGATTGCCGGGGCTTTCGGCTGGCAGCAGAGAAGGCGGCTTACCCAACGCAAGGATCGCGCCGAGCGCACCGGTGGCTTGAACGAAACGACGACGGGGAACAGGCGAGGAGTTCATGTGTGGAGTTTTCGATGCGAGGAGCGGACGCTGAATTCAGCGCAACAAAAAGCGGCAGCGCCAAGGCGCCGCCGCTTTTCACTCACGGAGAAAAACGGATCACTGCTTCGGGTTCGCGACGCCAATCGTGCCGAAGCCGATGCGCGGGCCGGCGTTGCCGACCGGTTGGCCGCCGTCGTCCGGCTTGGCGTGGACGATGACGCCGCGGCCGACGATGGGACTCTTCACGCCGGTCATGGAGATGTTCTTGAACTCAGCGCGATAGAC
>CAMBZO010000040.1 GCA_945872195.1 Akkermansia muciniphila
CCGCCCCGGTCAACGCCGTGTCCGGCGCGCGCACCGTGGATGAAGACACCGCGCTGACCTTCACCGCCGGCAACACCCTCAGCGTCACGGACGCCGAAGGGAACCTGGCGACGGTGCGGGTGACGGTGACGCAGGGGACGTTGACGGTGAGCCTCGCCGGCGGGGCGACCCTCAGCGCCGGGGCCAGCGGCAGTGCCACGCTCACGCTGTCGGGCACGCAGGTGCAGATCAATGCCGCGCTGCTCACCTTGAGCTACCAAGGCGCGCTGAACTACAACGGCTCCGATACGTTGACCGTGCTGTCCACCGACGGCGGGAGCGCGACGGATTCGGACACGGTGGCGATCACGGTGAACGCGGTGAACGACGCGCCGACCTTGGCGGCGATTGCGGTGAGCGGCACGGAAGACACGACGCTGACCTTTACGGCGGCGAATTTCACCGGTGGCTACGTGGATACAGAGAGCACGGCCCTCGCGAGCATCACGGTGGCAACCTTGCCGGCGACGGGTTTACTGAAACTCTCGAGGGTTAACGTGACCTTGAACCAAGTGATCACCTTGGCCGATTTGCCCAACCTGACCTACGCGCCGGCGACGAACGAGAACGGGGCGAAGACCTTCACGGTGACGGCTTCCGACGGCGCGCTTTCCTCGGCAGCAGCGACGGTGACGATGACGCTGGCGGCAGTGAACGACGCGCCGAGCTTTGCGCTCCCGGCGGGCACGGCCACCCCCGCCGGCGCGACCTGGACGGCGCAGGCGAGCGGCAGCCGGAATTGGCAGTCCATCGCCTCGTCGGCGGACGGGACGAAGCTGGCGGCGGCGTCTGTCAACGGCCAGATTTACACCTCGACCGACTCGGGCGCGACCTGGACGGCGCGGGACAACAACCGGGTTTGGCGGTCCATCGCCTCGTCGGCGGACGGGACGAAGCTGGCGGCGGGGGTTGACGGCGGCCAGATTTACACTTCGACCGACTCGGGCGCGACCTGGACGCCGCGGGAGAGCAGCCGGGCTTGGTATGGTATCACCTCGTCGGCGGACGGGACGAAACTGGCGGTGGGGGTTTACGGCGGCCAGATTTACACCTCGACCGACTCGGGCGCGACCTGGACGGCGCGGGAGAGCAGCCGGTATTGGCAGTCCATCGCCTCGTCGGAGGACGGGACGAAGCTGGCGGCGGTGGTTTCCGGCGGCCAGATTTACACCTCGACCGACTCGGGCGCGACCTGGACGGCGCGGGCGAGCGGCAGCCGGAGTTGGCAGTCCATCGCCTCGTCGGCGGACGGGACGAAGCTGGCGGCTACGGTTCAAAACGGCCAGATTTACACCTCGACCGACTCGGGCGCGACCTGGACGGCGCGGGACAGCAACCGGGTTTGGCGGTCCATCGCCTCGTCGGCGGACGGGACGAAGCTGGCGGCGGGGGTTTACGGCGGACAGATTTACACCTCGGCGGGTTCCTCTTTGCCTTACGTTCTCACCGTCTTGGAGGATGCCGGGGCGCAAAGCCAGAGCGGCTTCGCCACGAGCATCTCCGCCGGCCCGGCGGATGAAGCGGCGCAGACGGTGGCCTTCACCGTCGCGAACAACAACAACGCCCTCTTCAGCGCCCAGCCGGCGATTGCCGCGGACGGCACGCTCACCTTCACCCCCGCTGCGAACGCCAACGGCAGCGCGACGGTGACGGTGACGGCACAGGACAACGGCCTCACCGCCAACGGCGGCGTGGACACGAGTGCGGCGCAGACCTTCACGATCACCGTGACGCCGGTGAACGACGCGCCTACGCTCACCACGGTGACGACGCTCACGGGCGCGACGGAGGACACGGCCTTCCCGATCACCTTCGCCACGCTCGCGGCGGCGGCGGACGAGGCGGACGTGGACGGCAATACGCTGTCCTTCCGCATCGAGGCGGTGTCGGGCGGCACGCTCACCAAGGGCGGTTCGGCGGTGACGCCGGGCACGACGTTGCTGGCCACCGGCGAGACGCTGGTGTGGACGCCGGCGGCGAACGCCAACGGGACGCTGCCCGCCTTCACGATCAAAGCCTGGGATGGCGCGCTCGCCTCGGCCGCCCCCGTGCAGGTGCAGGTGACGGTGGCGGCGGTGAATGACATACCGGTGGTGGCCAACGCCATCCCGGACCAGAGTGGCGTTTACGGCAACGCCTTCAGCTTCGCGTTCGCGGCGAACACCTTCGCCGACGTGGACACGGGCGACACGCAGGCTTACAGCGCGAGCGGGATGCCGGCGGGGATCACCTTCAACGCGACCACGCGCACCTTCAGCGGCACGCCCACGGTGTCGGGCACGTATGCGGTGGCGGTGACCGCCACCGACGCGGGCGGCCTGAGCGTGACGGCGACGTTTAACCTGGCGGTGACCAACACCGCGCCGGTGGCGACGGCCCAAGCCGTGAGCACGGCGGAAGACACGGCCAAGGCGATCACCCTCGCCGGCACGGATGCCGAGGGCAACGCGCTGACCTACACGGTGGTGGCCCCGCCGACGAACGGCACCCTGAGCGGCGCGGGCGCGAGCCGGAGCTACACGCCGAGCCTGAACTTCCACGGCGGCGACAGCTTCACCTTCAAGGTGAACGACGGGTTGCTGGACTCCAGCGTGGTGAGGGTCTCGCTCACCGTCACCCCGGTGAACGATGCGCCGGTGGCTCGCCCGGATGTGGCGGCGGTGAACGAAGACAGCACGAGCAACACACTGAATGTCCTCGCCAACGACTCGGACGTGGACGGCGATCTTTTGACCGTCACCACCGCGACTGCGCTGCACGGCACCGTGAGCATCAACCTAGACGGGACGTTGAGCTACACGCCGACGCGTGACTTCTACGGCACCGAGACGATCACCTACGTCGTGCGGGATCCGTCGGGGGCGACTGCGACTGCCACCCTCACCGTCACGGTCTATGCCAAGCCGGTCAACACACTGCCGGCGGGCACTAACATGGTGTTCCAGAGCCAGTCTCTTGTCTTCTCGAGGACGAATGCGCCAGCCAATGGCCTCACCGTGGCGGATCCGGACAGCACGCACTTGTCGGTGGTGCTCTCCGTGACCAACGGAGTGCTCCAGGCGGGCGGCACGGTCGGCATCACCTTCGGCGACGGGGTGAGCGTGGGCACGAACACGCTGGTCCTCTCCGGCAGCATCGCCGCCCTCAACGCCGCGCTCGAAGGCCTGATCTACAAGCCGGCGACGAACTATTTCGGCACGGACTTCCTCAGTGTCAGCACCTCGGACGAGGGCGGGCGGCAGGACGTGGACAGCACTGGGGTGAGCCTCCTCGTCGAGGTTCAGGCGCTGGGCGGTGTGCCCAAGGTCTCCTTGGAAAGCCTGAACAAACCCGACACCGGAGTGATGATCACGAACGTGACGGCCATCGCGATGAACACAAACCTCGTGCAGGGGATTACCTTTGATCCGACCAACAACGTGGTGAACGTGATCGCCGTGGGCGGGCAGGATGGTTCGACCAATCGTTCGACCCTCACGGTGAAGGTCAAGTTGAGCGATGGCACCGAGCGGGACGTGGTGGTGCCCGTGATCATCTACCAACCGCTGCTGGCGGCCACCACCAACAGCGCGACCTACAACTCCAGCTTCAGCACGCCGCTGTTCAACTTCCAGAACAGCCTCTACGAGCAGAAGGTGCGGGTGCAGAACAACACCCCCTTCGACTTCACCGCCCTGCGCATCACGGCCATGAACCTGCCGGCTACGGTGACCTTGCAGAACGCGTCCCTCACCAACGGCGGCAAAGTCTATATTGATTACAACCTGCCGGTCCTCTCCGGCAGCAACGTGACGCTCAAGCTGGAGTATTTCAGCAGCGACCTGAAACCCTTCACGCCCGGGCTGAAGTTGGAGCTGCTCAACACGACCCGCACGAACGCCGCGCCGCCGGGGGCCGTGATGGCTTCCGTCGCCCCGAAGACCGGCTACTCGCCCGACGGCCTGAAAAAGAACTACCTCTACTGGCCCAGCAAAGTCGGCAAGCGCTACTACGTGCAATACAAGGACGCCGTCGGCGACTTGTGGAAGACCTCGGGCGTCATCGTCCTCGGGACCGGGTTGGACATTCACTGGATGGACGATGGGGCGCCCAACACGGACACCCCCCCGCCGGATGCGGGGCGTTTCTACCGGGTTGTCACCGACCGCTAACCCCGGCCTCCTTCTCGCACCACTATGAAGCACCTCACGCTGTTGCTCACGGGCGCTTGCGCCGTGCACACCTACGCTCAAGCCCAAGCCCTCAATGAACCCGCGACGTCACGCCATCATTTTGGCGCGGGCGTCCCGGTCTGGTTGAAGGCCCGTGGCAACATCACCGCCACCCGCGCCACGGACCCCGGGGCGGCCCCCGGCGCACCCGCTACGCTGGCCGATGGCCGCGTGGACCGCTTCTACGACGATGGCTTCAACGCCGTCAACGCGGTCGGCAATCCGGCGCTCGGCCCCGGCGGCACGCCCATCACCTCCTTCTTCGGCTACCAGAACAACCTCACCCAGGTGGTGCCCGCCGCCGGGGCCGGCACGCTGTCCTTGCACAGCGTCCAGCTCAACGGCGGGGATTACGCCAAGAGCTTGGCCAACCAGCCCTTCCCCGGCCTGGAGTTCTTCTACCGTTACGACTGGAAGGCGGGGGAAAAGTGGTCCCTCAGTTGGGAGTTGGCCGCCGCTTATCACTGGTTCAACTGGGAGAAGAACGGCGCGGCCAACTCGACGGCGAACGTGCTCACTGACACTTACGCGCTGAACGGGGTGGCCCTGCCCGCGACCACCTACCCGGGTGCCTTCGTCCCCACCCCCTTCACCCCGCAGATCGGCAGCACGCCCACGCGCACCGAGGCGACGGTAGCCGCCGCCGTGACGGGCAAGCGCCAGCTCCAGATGCACGCGCTGCAACTGCGCGTGGCCCCGGCCCTGAACTGGGAGCCGACGCCGGACTGGCAGATCGGGGTGCAAGCGGGCTTGGCCTTGGGCGTGGGCTACTCGCAACTGAGCTACGCCGAGCAGACCACGGTGGCGCTCGCCACCGCGCCGGTGATTAGCCAAAGCGGTCGCACCACGGATGCACACTTCTGGGCGGGCCTCTTCAGCGCGGTGCGGGTGAACCGCCGCCTGAGCGAACACTGGGACGCCCATATCGACGTGCGCCACTTGCTGACGGACCCGCTCACCCACAACGCCCCGACGCGTTCCGGCACGATCAACCTGTCCGACGGCGTCGGCGTGGGCGCAGGCGTGAGCTACCGGTTTTAGACTTTCCCGCGCGTCGCGGGGAAACAGGCTCCGGCCGTGCATTCGTGTGCCGGCGGGAGCTTGTCGTCTTTCAGGGAGCACCGCCGGTTTTGTCCTGCCGTCACCTCCAAGCCGGTCAAGGTGGTGACTGGCTCGACTGTTGTTTCCGTCCACCACCTGTTCGACGAGGGGTCGGTTCGCATTAGTTCCACGCCGCCCCGCGCGCAGATCAAGCTCGGCGGCACAAACGTCATTGGCCAGACCGCCGCCGCCAAGCCGCTCGAACTTCCGCTGCCAGTCGGCTCGCACGCATTCGTCGCATCACCTTCCATGCCCAGGTTGAGCGTCGTCAAATGCAACCCTCGGCACGCTCGCGGAAGGCGGAACTACCGGCCCCTTCGGCGCAAGCCAGGCGTCGGAGAATGAAACCTTTTGAAACTCTCCCGGCGCGACCGCGTGCGGCGAGTAGCCCTCGACTGGCAGTGTCGTAGTGCCGAACTTCAGCACAGCGCCCTCAGCATCCACCGTCATGTGTGCGCGCGGATGATACGTCTGCAACACCAGCAGGAGCAGCCGGCGCTTGATTCGGCAAGTTCCCTCCCGCAGCACAAGTGCCTCGACCCCGCACGTCAATTGGTTTGCCTCGACGAACACGCGCGGTCCCGCGGCCGTGAGTCGAAGATTCGTATCAGCCCGCTTGCGTCCGGAGGCTTCGCCGGCGAGCAGTTCAATCATCTTCACCAAGGCCAGTCGCTCGACTGTGAAGCGCATGGCTGAAGCGAACTGAAACGGTCGCAGCGCGTCAACGCTGGCGAGCATCTCTTTTGCGAAGAAATTCTCCCTCCCGAATCCATCGTCTCGACACACCTCCCTTGCAACTCACACCCCCCCCGCCCACCCTCGGAGTTTGGGGTCATTTGGGGTCATGTGAAGGCGTGAATTGTGCGCCACCGTGCGAACCTGTCAAAAACTAGGGAGCGCATTATCATCAATGATGACATTCCTTTCTCGCACCATGTCGCATTATCGCGTAGCCGACGCGATGGCTTCGAGTCCCGCCACCGGCACCACTCGTTGAGGCAATCTCCACTGGTAACGGCATCAAACAGACCCGTGCATGAGGTGTCATGGTTGGTGTGGCCATGGTGAAGAGGAGTGGATGCGCGAGTGGCTAAATCAATCCATCACGAATGGAGTGTTGGATTATTTAAGCACGGAAATCTCCTCACCTCTTGGTGGTGCCAAGGTTCTGCTGTGCGCGTCTCGGCACGACGGTGTCCGTGTCGGCTGCTTCGCGCGGAGCCGAATGCAATGGACCCGGCAGCGTCAACCAACACAGACTTTCCACTATCCGCTCCAGTGACCGCGCATGAAAACTCCCACCGAACTCTCTCGCCGCCAGTTCCTCCAATCCTCCAGCGCCGCCGCTGCCGCCGGCACGCTCGCCGCGCGCGATTTGTCCGCGCAGGACGCGCCTGTAGCCAACAGCAGCCTGCTCCGCATCGGTCTCATCGGCTGCGGTGGACGCGGCACCGGCGCGGCGGCCCAAGCCTTGACCGCCGACTCCAACGTCAAGCTCGTCGCGGTGGGCGATGCCTTCCGCGACCGGCTAGACCTGAGTCTCGAGACGCTCGGGAAGCAGAAGGAAATCGCTGACAAGATTGATGTGCCGGAGACGCGCCGCTTCGTCGGCCTTGATGCCTACCAGAAAGTCATTGCCAGCGGCGTGGACGTGGTGCTGCTGACCACCCCGCCCCACTTCCGCCCCATCCACATCAAGGCCTCGATAGACGCGGGCAAACATGTCTTCGCCGAGAAACCCGTCGCCGTGGACGCCCCCGGCGTGCGCTCCGTCCTCGCCACCTGCGAGGAAGCCCGGCGCAAGAAGCTCGCCGTCGTCAGCGGCTTGTGCATCCGCTACTCGTATGGCTTCCAGGAAATCATCAAGCGCATCCACGCCGGTGCGCTCGGCAAGCTGCGCACGCTCCAGGCTAATGACTTTCGCGGCCCCATCTGGGTCAAGCCCCGGCAGCCCGGCCAGACCGACATGGAGTATCACCTGCGCAACTGGTATTACTTTACGTGGCTCTCCGGCGACTTCAACGTCGAGCAGCATGTCCACATGCTCGACGTCTGCGCATGGGTGATGAACGGCGAGTATCCCGCCAGCGCGATGGGCCTGGGCGGACGCGCCCAGCGCACCGGCGAGGAGTTCGGCAACATCTACGACCACCACTCCGTCATCTACGAATTCGCCAGCGGCCCGCGCCTGCACGCCTACTGCCGCCAGCAATCCGGCCTGCGCGGCGATATCTCCGTCCACGTCGCCGGCGAGAAAGGCATCGCCAAACTCGCCGAGCGCGACCGCGGCCTCGTCCTGGAATCCGCCGACAAGTGGACCTACGACGGCGTGAAGAACAACATCTACCAGACCGAGCACGACGAACTCTTCGCCAGCATCCGCCGGGGCCAGCCCATCAACAACGGCGACTACATGTGCCGCAGCACGCTCATGGCCATCATGGGCCGCATGGCCACCTACACCGGCCAGCAAATCACCTGGGAACAAGCGCTCAACTCCAAGGAAAACCTCTCCCCCGACGGCTACACGTGGGATGCCAAGCCGCCGCCCTCGCCCATCGCCGTGCCGGGCGTGACGAAGTTTGTGTGAAATGAAACCAACTTGGCTTCATCGGCGGGATTTTTTTCGAGCAGCCGTGCTTGGTTCGGCTGTCCACGCGGTTTCTCGATTCAGTGCATCGAACGCGGCCGCACCGACCGCCAAGACGGATTTCCAAATCGCGTGCATGACTTTGCCTTACTCGCAGTTCCCGTTGCAGCGCGCGCTCACGGGCATCCAGTCGGCCGGCTACCGCTACGTCGCGTGGGGCACGACGCACAAGGAGGACGGCGGCAAGCCCGTGCCCGTCCTCGCGCCGGACGCGCCGCCGGAGCGCGCGAGGGAACTCGCCGCGCGCTGCCGCGACCTCGGCCTCGAACCGCTGATGATGTTCTCGACGATTTACCCGGAGGCAGCGAACGCCCTCGAAGTCCTCACGCAACGGCTCCGGCAGGCCGGCGCGGCGCGCGTGCCGCAGGTGCTCACATTCGGCCACACGAAGGGCGGCAACCGCGCGCTGTGGATCGAGCGTCTCAAGCACCTCGGCCCCATCGCGCGCGACCTCGGCGTGCTGCTCGTCGTGAAGCAGCACGGCGGCGAGACTGGCACCGGCGCGGCCTGCGCGGCCATCACGCGCGAAGTCAACGACGCCGGCGTGAAGGTGAATTACGACGCGGGCAACGTGATGGATTACCTCGACCTCGATCCGATCCCCGACATCAAGCTGTGCGCGTCCGAGGTGCACAGCTTCTGCATCAAGGACCACCGCAACTTCCCCAAGGACGAGGACTGCGGTCCCGGCTTCGGCGAGATTGACCACTACAAGCTGCTCGCGCCGGTGGCGTTCACCGGCCTGAAGATGCCGCTGTGCTGCGAGAACATCTTCGCCCCCGTCGTGCCGCGCCCGAAGGAGCCGGCGGGCGTGGACGCGCTTGCAAAACGCGCGCGGGAGTTTCTCGAAGTGGTCACATACGGGCTTCAGTCTTGAGCCGGATCGATGCAGTTGGCTTGACCCACGCAGAAGCTGCGTCTTCCACTTTTCCTATCCCCCACTAGAATTGGCCCGTGCCATCCCTGCGCATCCGGCTGTTCCAGAAGGCGGACTTCGTCTTCGCCGACTCGCTGCGCGCACTCGCGGGCTGGAACCAGACGCCCGATGACTGGCTGCGTTTCCTCAACCACCAGCCCGACGGTTGCTTCATCGCCGAGTGGGACGGCCAGCCAGTCGGCACCGCGACGACGACCATTTACGAGGACAAGGTCGCGTGGATTGGGATGGTGCTTGTGCATCCCAACGCTCAGCGGCGCGGCATCGGGCGCGCGCTGCTGGAGCACTGCATCGCGTTTCTGAAGCCGCGCGTCGCCTGCATCAAGCTCGACGCCACGCCGTTGGGAAAAACGCTTTACGACACGCTGGGTTTCAAGGACGAGTGGACGCTGCGAAGGTGGGAGACCAGCCTGGTGGAGCTGCCGGCCAACCCGATGAAATACCGAATCCGCCAGTGGCGAGACGCCGATGTGGAGGCCATGCAAATCCTCGATGTCGAAGCCTTCGGTGTCATGCGTTGGCCAATGGTGAAGCGCATCACCTATCAGAGGTCACGTTGGCACGTCCACGAGACGGTGAAGAAGCGGGTGGTCAGCTTCGGCGTGCTGCGGAAAGGAGCGCGGGCGCACTACTTCGGTCCGGTTGTGGCCGAGTCCATCGCCGCCGCTGGCCCGCTCATCAAGACTCTCGTCCTCGCGCTCCCTAACGAACCCATCTTCTGGGACATCCCCGACGCCAACACCGGCGCAGTGGAACTCGCCCAGCGCCTCGGCTTCCAGCCGCAGCGCCCGCTCATCCGCATGTTCCTCGGTGAGAACAAATGGCCCGGCGACCCACAGAAAATCTTCGCCCTCGCTGGCCCTGAAATCGGGTAGCCGCCGAGGTGAGGCGGCGGATTTTCCCTGAGTTACTGGACGGTCCGCCTCCTCACTTCGGCGGCTACGGGAAAAATCTCTTTGCGTCCTCTGCGCCCTTTCGCGGCTAATCCCTCCATGTCCCACCACGACGTGCTCCTGCTCGGCACCGGGCACAACGCGCTCGTGCTGCAAGCCTACCTCGCGCGTTGCGGCCTGCGCACCCTCGCGCTCGACCGCGCATCGGAGCCGGGCGGTGGCTTGCGCACGATGGAGAATCCGAATCTGCCCGGCTTCACGCATCACCCGCACTCGTTCTTCCACCGCGCCATCACGCGGATGCCGTGGTTCCGCGACCTGGAACTCGCGCGCCACGGCGTGCGCTACCTCGAGCCGGAGCTGAACGTCGCGATGCTGCTGCGCGATGGCCGTGCGCTGGAGTGGTGGACGGACTTCGAGCGCACCGCCGCCTCGTTCGCCGCGTTCTCGCGCAAGGATGCCGACGCCCTGCGCCGCTGGACCGAGGAGTTCCGCCCCATCGTTGAGCAAATCCTTGTGCCCGAAGCGCAATCGCCACCGCTGGAGCCGGAGCGCCGCCGCGTGCTGCTTCAGCAGAGCAAGCTGGGGCGCCGCCTGCTGGAAATCTCCGCGCTGACGCCGCTCGAATTCGTCACGCAGAACTTCGAGCACGACGCCATCCGCGCCGGCCTGCTCTTCTTCAACGGCCTGCGCGAGGTGGACCTGCGTCAGCCCGGCTTCGGCCACGCCATCCCCGCGCTGCTCGCCTCGCCCGCGAAGGCGCAGATGTGTGTGGGCGGCTCGGGCAACCTCGCGCGCGGCCTCGTCGCGGACATCGCGGAGCACGGCGGCGAAATCCGCTGCGGCGTGGAGTTGAAGCGCATTCTCGTCCGCAACGGCTGCGCCGCCGGCGTGGAACTCAGCACCGGCGAACAGCTCACCGCCGACTTCATCGCGTCCGGCCTGAACCCGCAGCAGACCTTCCTCGACTTGCTCCCGCCCGACGCCGTGCCGGCCGAGGTCCGCGCGCGCGCCGCTGGCTTCCACTACAACCTCCTCGCCCCGCTCTTCGCACTGAACGTCGCGCTCCGCGAGCCGCCGCGCTGGGCCGCTGCCGCGCAGCGACCGGAGCTGGACCGCGCGTTCATGTTCATCGTCGGGCTGGAGCGCTTCGGGCAGTTCCACGACATCGTCGCGGCGCATGAGCGCGGCGAGATTCCCGCGCCCGTCGCGTGGGGCGCGTGTCCGACACTCTTCGACCCCACGCAAGCGCCGCCCGGCCAGCACGTCGCCTTCCTCTGGGAGAAGCTGCCTTACAAGTTGCACGGCGACGCGCGCAACTGGGACGCCGCGCAAGCCGCGCACGGCCGCGACCTGCTGGCGACATGGACGGAGTTCGCGCCGAACCTCGCGGGCAGCGTGCTGGACTCCTTCACGCGCTCGGCCCTCGACACCGAGCGCACGCTGCCGAACATGACCGCTGGCGACTTGTTGGTCGGCTCGTTTGCGAACGGACAGGTCGGCTGGAACCGCCCCTTCCCCGGCGCGGGCAGCTACCGCACGTCGCTGCCCGGCCTCTACCTCTGCGGTGGCGCGACGCATCCCGGCGGCAACATCACCGGCCTCTGCGGCTACAACGCCGCGCGTGTGCTGGTGGCAGACGCGGGGAAGCAGGTGTGGTGGAATCCGCCGGAATCTTTAGCCACGGATTGACACAGATGAAACACAGATGGCCCCAACATTGGAGTGCATCAGGTCTGCTCCGTCGGTTTCCCGTCTCTCAATCTGTGTTTCATCTGTGTTTATCTGTGGCTCATTTCTTGCCGACCAATTCGAGCACCGCCGCCGTCATCGCGGTCACGCCGGTCTTGAGCGTCGGTTCGGGGACGGGGGCGAACTTGCTGGAGTGGAGCGAGGGCAACGTCTTGCCGGTCTTGATGCTTTCGGTCACGGATTCCTTTGTGATGGTGCCGAGCCAGAAAATGCAGATGGGAATCCGCGGCTCGACGCGACCGAACAAGCCAAAGTCTTCCGCGCCCATCACGGGTTTCTTCGCGACGAGGTTGCCGTCGCCGAGCCAGCGGCCGATGCCGCCCATGACGCGCTTGGTGAGCGCGGGGTCGTTGTAGGTGGACTTCGCGCCTTCCTCGGAAACTTCCACGACGGGCAGCAA
>CAMBZO010000041.1 GCA_945872195.1 Akkermansia muciniphila
TTCGCTTCACAGCGATGGGCTGCGGGCCTTATCTGCCAGAGGACGAGTTGGCACTGGCCCGCTACATCAAGCTGGAGAACGAGCAGCCCGCCAGTGAGTTCGTCGTTCATCTTGGCGACATCGTCTCCGGCCGGCGCAAGGATTGGGAGGAGGCGCAGTATAAGAAAATCGCCGGCCTGCTTCGCGATGCCAACCGCCTGCCCACCTTCGTCGTCCCTGGCGACAACGAGTGGAACGACATGGATAATCCCGCCGCCGCGTGGAAGATGTGGACGAATAATTTCCTGCACTTCGACCAACAGTGGAAGTTTGCTGCACCCGTCGCCCGCCAACCGGAACGGGCGGAGAACTTCGCCTTCGTGCTGCGCGAAGTCCTTTTCCTGGGCCTCAACAAAGTCGGTGGCCGCGTCCACGACGCCGCCGAGTGGCATCGTCGCCACCGGGACAACGCGCAGTGGATCAGCACACAGATGGAGCAGTCTCCCGCGGCTGTTCACTCCGCTGTTATCATGGCGCAGGATGGGCCGGAGAAGCCGGACAAGGATTTGCTGATGAGTTTTCGCACCAGCGCCATCAAGTTTGCCAGACCCGTGCTCTGGCTCCATGCCGACGGCCACAAATGGTTCGTAAAGACAAACGAATGGGCGCCGAACATCTGGCACGTCCAGACCGACGTGGTCAGCACCAAGTTCCCGCCAGTCCAAGTGACCGTGACTGGCGAGGCGAAGGAACCGTTCCTCTTTAATCGACGCCTGAACAATCCCCGCTGGAAGGATGCGCAATAGGGACTTCGCCAGGGAAATCATCTTATGAATCAACCCTTCCTCGAAGCCGATGCTCGTTCGAGCCGGCGCCAATTCTTGCAGTCCGTCAGCGCACTTACTGCCGGAGTCAGCTGTGGGCAGGCCGCGACGATCGACGTTGCCCCAGCCATCAGCGGCTCGCCCGGGAAGCAGCCCGCGCTCATGCAGATCGGCATCCTGCTTTCCACATTTGTCCGTCCGCCGCTGGAAGGCCGGCTGGACGCGGCCAAGGCCGCCGGGCTGGAGCACATCCAACTGGCCTTGGATTGCGCCGGCCTACCCGCGATGCCGGATAATATCCCGCCGGAGCTGGCCGGCCGCATCCGCCGGGAGGCGGCGGCCCGTGGGATCACCATCGCTTCCCTCCAAGGCACCTTCAACATGTGCCATCCCGACGCGGAACATCGGGCCTCGGGGCTGCGGCGGCTCGGCGTGCTGGCCGGGCTGTGCCGGGAGCTAGGCGTGCCGAGGATTCACCTGTGCAGCGGCACACGCGATCCCGGCAGCATGTGGCGCCGACATCCCGACAATGATTCGCCGTCAGCGTGGAAGGACATGCTCGCGTCCATGCGCACGGCAGTTGACATCGCCCGGCAAGCGGGCGTGATCGTGGCCTTCGAGCCGGAAGTAAATAACGTGGTCGATTCCGCCCTGAAGGCGCGGCGGCTGCTGGACGAGATCGGTTCCCCGCACCTGAAAGTCACGATGGACGCAGCCAATTTGTTTCACACGGGTGAACTGCCCCGGATGAGCGAGATTCTCGACCAGGCCTTTGCCTTGGTGGGCAAGGACGTCGTCATGGCACACGCGAAGGATCTGGACCGCGATGGCGATGCGGGACACAAGGCCGCCGGCGAAGGCAAGCTCGACTACGATCGGTATCTTTCCCTGCTACACCACCACGGGTTCAGGGGGCCAATTTTCCTCCACGGTCTCAGCGAGGCGCAGGTGCCCAAGTGCACGGCCTTTCTGCGGGAGAAACTGGCGCGGGTCGCCGCAGCTCCTCGCCGTCTCGACCGTTGAATCCGGAAAAACAGGCGAAGGCCTTCAGTTTTCCACGGAGCTTCGCCGCATGGCGCAAGCACCGCGAAACGACCCGGCCCGCACGTTGCGCTCACAACTTAGGCGGTGCGATCAACCATGCGCTGGAGGACGAAAGCTGGCCGCAGTCTGTGCAGCCCGTCGCGGGAAACTGTTCCGCGCAGTGTGGGCACACGGCCCCGGTGATGAAGGTGTCGAAGGGCTGGCGGCACTTGCCGCACTGCCACAGCGGCCCCTGTGGCGGCGCGGCGTGACACACCGGGCACGCGAACCCCGTGTGCCTCGGAAGCCGGAGGACTAGGGCCAGTGCCTGTGCGGAGCGAAGCCCGCGCCAGCAGCCCAGCGCGATGAACACCGTGAGGATGCCAAGCCACACCGACTCCGACCAGACCGCCACACCCAGCAGGCCCACGGCTCCGACGAGTCCCAGCACGCTGGCCACGAGCAGGCTGCGCGTGCGTCCGCAGACGAACCACAGCAGCGAGCGAAGGATCTGTCCGCCATCCAGCGGATAGATCGGCAGCAGGTTGAAGACGAGTAGGAACACATTGATGAACCACACTGCCCGCACGCATTCGATGACATCCGGTGAGCCGCCGGCCTTCGCCAAGGCGATGAGCCCGGACAAGACCGGGACGAGCAAGACGTTGACGAGCGGCCCTGCGGCGATGCTCCAGAGCAGTGCGCCCGGCCGGGGCGGTGGGCTCACGTAGGCCACGCCGCCCAGCGGCCAGAGGACGATCAGGTCAGCCTGGCCGCCGACTTGGCGGCACGCCAGCGCGTGGCCGAACTCGTGCATCATCACGATGACGAAGAGTGTCAGATACTCCACTGCGTTCCAGACGGGCGAAGTGTATTCGCCGTTGCGGCTGGTGACCTGATACGCGGCGACAAGGAACCACGACCAGTGGAGGTAGAGATCAATCCCCGCCAAGCGGAACAGATGGAAGGAACCTTGCCGGGTGGGCGTCACAGGTGAAAGCGATACCAGAGTGAACGAGGTTCACCAAGGAGTTGCTGGACGGCCCCACGCGATAGCCCTCATTCCGGGGCTATTCTTCGCCGTTTCATCCACCACGCAAATGCCTTCCGTCCTGTTCGCCGACTGGACCGAATTTGACGGCTGGATTCTGGCCGCCGGCGTCATCTGGCTGCGGTTGCGACCTGCATTGAACTAGCGCCGTGAAACATTGGGAATTGACAGGCCTCTCCTGAGGCAGATGATCACTAGCTAAATGACCCCGTCGCTATCGCAAAAGCAATTCTTCGTGAACTGCCGTGCCTCAATGCAGATTCCTTTCGGTATCAGCAGACAAACACACAACAGACAAAACATTAAACCCTGAGAAACTATGGAAAAAGCACTCTCGAAATCCCAAATCGCATCCGTGCTCGCCGAAAAAGTGGGCATCACTAAGAAACAGTCCGTCGAGTATCTGGAAGCGTTGGCCGGACTAGCTTACAGCAACGCGAAGAACACCTTCACGCTGCCCGGCCTTGGCAAACTCAAATTGAGAGACCGCGCCGCTCGTGTCGGTCGCAATCCCGCCACGGGAGCAACCATCCAAATTCCGGCCAAGCGCGTCGTCAAATTCCAAGTTTCAAAAGCCGCTAAGGACGCTATCCTTGGCGCGATGTAATTGAACCGCGCGGTGCCTTGTCCAGGCACGCCGACGATGAGCGCGTGCCCGCGGCTGAAGCGGCAGGTGAGCACGTCATCAATCACGTCCTGCTGGCCGATGATGACCTTGGGGACCTCGCGGAGAATCTCCTAGCGCGCCTAGCGGAGTTGCTCGACGGACTGGAGCGTGTCGGTGGAGGAGTCGTTGTTTGGCAATTGATAGAAGCGTCAAGACGTGGGTGCTAACTCAAAGGTTCAACATTTCCTGGCTAGCTACACACTTCAACCAGCGGCACTGCCAGGCCACAGGAGAATAACTGCGATGCGCGCCGTCCGCGCTTGTGCCGAACTGCTATTGCACTGGCTCTCTCTCCAATACCAAAAAATGATCAGTGGAGGCGGAGTGAGTTGAACCGATTCTGATCGATCTAAGCGACACTCCACGAATCGCGTTTCTAAGCGCGTAAAATGTGGGAGTAACTACATTTTTGGAATGACCATTCGAGGAGGCCGGATTGAGGTTTTGGAAGATCTTCGCGCGCCTTTTGTCCGGAATGTCCCAGCTTCTCTTTGCCCATTGGCGAAGCGATATTCTGCGCGTGGCGACGCTGAACATTGAAACCATCAAATCCCTCGACGCTCCGGAACTAGAGGTGTATCGCACCCTGCGTCGCCCCGAGGAGCACGAGCGGGCCGGCGTGCTTGTGGCCACGAACGTGAAGGTTCTCCAGCGACTGCTGGCGAGCCGCTTTCGCATCGTCTCCGTCTTGCTCACACCCACCTGGCTGGAACGGCTGGAGCCGAGACTCAGGGCTCGGTCGGAGGACTTCCGCGTTTACATCGGTGAGCAAGCCCTGCTGGAGACCATCACAGGCTATCAATTGCATCAGGGCGCGCTTGCCGTCGCCAAAATTCCTCCGCAGCCGGGCTTTGAAAGTCTGCTCGGAGCCGCGCCGCGACCACTCCTGCTCGCCGCCGTCGAGGGCATTGCCAACGCGGAAAATCTCGGCTCGTTAGTGCGGAGTTGCGCAGCCTTCGGCGTGTCCTTCCTGATTGTGGGCGAGACATGCGGCAGCCCCTTTCAGCGCCGAGCCGTCTCGGGGTCCATGGGCGCCATCTTTGAGCAACCAGTGGCGCAGGTTAACAATCTGGTGGCAACCCTGATGAACCTGCGCAAACAGGGCATTCGGTGCTTGGCGGCGCATCCGCGCCCAGGCTCAAATCGGCTGTCCTCGGAGGACTTCCGGGGCGACTGCTGCCTCGTGTTCGGCGCGGAAGGTCCCGGCCTCAGCGCAGAAGCACTGGCCGCGTGTGACGGCACCGTGGCCATCCCCATGCCATCGCACATGAACTCCCTCAATGTTGCAGCCGCAGCCGCAGTGTTCCTCTACGAGGCATCCCGGCAAAGAAGTTGATGAGCGGCGCAGCAAGCCAACTACAAGGTCGCGGCCGACTGCGGATGCGGTCTCCAGTAATTGATCCCATTTAGTGCGGCTGGTGGTTCGCGGGTGCCTCGCTTGCGTTTTAAGCGCCCTTCCCTATCGTCCGCCGAACCTGATGCCGACTCTTGCGGAGAAAATTGAAGCCAGCGCCCTCAAGCGTCTCACGCTTGCGCCGGGACGCGTGCCCGCGCGCGAGCTGCCGCGGTTCAAGCAGTTCCTAAAGATCGAGACCGCGCGGCTCAAGATGCTGCATCGCGCCGCCGGCGGCGGCCGCGAAGTCTGCCACGCGCGTGCGGTCGTGCTGGACGCGTTGCACCGGCACATCCTCGCCGCGCTGGTCAACACGCTCCCGGAAGACACGCGCCGCAGCCTGCCCCGATACGCACTCATCGCCATCGGCGGCTACGGACGCGGCGAGCTGAACCCGCACAGCGACATCGACATCCTGCTGCTGCATACAGGGGATACCGCCGCAGCCGCGCGCGGGCGCGTGCATCCTTTCATCAAACTCCTCACGGAGCCGGACGGCCTGCTCTACACGCTCTTCGACCTGGGTCTCAAGGTCGGCTATTCCGTCCGAACCATTGACGACTGCGTCACGGCGGCGAACGAAAACATCCAGTCCAAAACGTCTCTCATCGAGGCGCGGCTGCTCTGTGGCGACGAGGCGCTGTTCCGCGAGATGCAGGCGGTGGTGCTCGCCCGGTGCGTGCGCGGCCACGAGGATGCATACATCGCGGCGCGACTCGCGGATCAGGAAACGCGCCGGCAGAAATTCGGCAACACCGCGCTCATGCAGGAGCCGAACATCAAGAATGGCTGCGGCGGCTTGCGCGATTATCAGAACCTGCTTTGGATGGCGTTCTTCACCAAGGACCGCCCGCGCAATCTCGCTGACCTCCAAGCGAAGGAGTTCATCAGCGACGCCGAGCGCCGGCAGCTTGACGCCGCCTACGATTTTCTCCTGCGCTCACGGAACGAACTGCACTACCACGCCAACCGCGCGGGCGACGTGCTCACCAAGAGCGTCCAACCCGCCGTCGCGCACAGCCTCGGCTACACGGACCGCTCGCCCGCCCGCCGGCTCGAGCAGTTCATGCGCGATTACTACCTCCACACGCGCGCCATCGACATGACCACGCGCACGGTGGAGCGCCGCCTCGCGCTGCTGCCTAAGCCCGTGCGGATGCCCTTCCTCTCCAAGCTCCTGCCCGGTCGCCGCAAGCAACCCGCCCCCGAGGTGGACGGCTTCCGCCTCGTGGAGGGCGAGCTTCTGCACACCTCGCCACGCGTTTTTCGCGACGACCCGTGTCGCCTCATGCGCGTGTTTCTCTACGCTCAGCAGCGCGGCGCGAAACTGCATCCCGACACCGCGCAACTTCTCCGCAGCGAACTGCGGCTCGTCGACTCGGCCTTCCTCAAGAACGACCACGTTCACGAGAGCTTCCGCGAAATCCTCGGCCAGCGCGGCAACGTCGCCCCCGCTCTTCGTGCCATGCACGAGGTGGATTTTCTCGGCAAATATCTCCCCGAGTTCGGCAAACTCACCTGCCTCGTTCAGCACGAGTTCTTCCACCTCTACACCGCCGACGAGCACACGCTGATGTGCATCCAGCGGCTCGATGACATCTGGGGCGGGCGCGTCCCGAACGCCGCGCCGTATCAGGAGGTGTTCCAGAAAATCGAGCGTCCCTTCGTCCTCTACCTCGCGCTGCTCCTGCACGACGCCGGCAAGTCCATGCACAGCGGCCACCACGAACTGGACAGCGCGCGCATGGCCGAGCGCGTTGCGCGCCGCCTCCGCCTGGACGGCTCGACCACGCACATCCTCCGACTGCTCGTCGAGCATCACCTCGCCATCGTCCAAATTTCCCAGCGCCGCGACCTCGACGACCCGGCCGTGGTCCGCTACTTCGCCGCGCTCGTGGAGACGCCGGAGAACTTGAACAAGCTCACGCTCCACACGCTGGCGGACTCGTTGGGCACGAGTGACAAGCTCTGGAACGGCTTCAAGGACACGCTGCTCTGGACCCTCTACCACAAGACATTTGCGGAGCTGACCGGCGCGACCGTCTTCCTCCGCGCGGAGGAAAAGCAGCGCAAACTTCTCCTCGCCGAAGTCGTGCGCCTGCTCCCCCGTGAGATTCAACTGGGCGAGGCGCAAGCCCACTTCGGCACCTTGCCGCCGCGCTACTTCCTCATCCACGGCGCGCTGGAAATCGTCGCCGACCTCGCGCTCACGAACCGCTTCATGCGCAGCCTTCTCAGCAACGATCCGGACGTCTCTCTTGCGCCCGCCATCGAGTGGAAGGACGAGCCGGACCGCGGTTGCTCCCGCGTGACGGTCTGCACCTGGGACCGCGCGGGCCTGTTCGGAAAACTCGCCGGCTCGTTCACCAGCGCAGGGCTGAACATCCTCAGCGCGCAGATTTTCACGCGCACCGACCGTGTCGTGCTGGACACGTTCGACGTGACCAGCGCGCGCACTGGCGCCCTTGCTGCGCAGGAGGAGAAGGAGAAGTTCAGCCAACTACTCAGCAAGTCACTCGTCGGCCACGTGGACTTCGACCCTCTCATCGCAAAGCAGAAAGTAGCGAACCCGCTTTACCAGTCGCTCGAAGGCGAACGCATCGCGACGGAAATTGTCTTCGACAACGCGACCTCCGAGCGCTGCACCGTAATTGACGTGCAGGCGGAGGACCGCGTGGGCCTGCTCTACACACTGTCGCAGACGTTGAGCGAGCTAGACCTCGACATCTCTGTGGCGAAAATCAGCACCGAGAAAGGCGCAGCAACGGACAGCTTCTACGTGACCGAGCAGACCGGCGAGAAGCTCATCTTGCCCCACCGCCAGCACGCCATCGAGTCCCGCCTCCGCACCGCGCTGCTGAACTACGACACGCGGGCGTAGTCGCAGGCTTCAGCCTGCGACTACGCCAGCACGCCGCCGCAACTGCTGCCTGCGCCCGCCGTGCAGGCCAAGCAGTGGTCGCCCGTGAGAATTTCTCGATCTGCGAGCGCGCTGGGCGTCACGTCCCAGAGGAAGAGCGGTTGGCTGTTTCGCAGCTGCATCCCGAGCATCTGGTTAAAGTCGCAGTCGTAGAGTTCGCCGCGCCAGCCGACGCTCAACGTGCTCCGGCACATGAGGCCGCTGATCGTCGCGGGGTTGAAAGCGCTGGCGAGCAACTCCAGGTAGGCGTCCCACTCGCCGCGCGCGCGCAAGTCCTCCGCGAAGCGCGCGATGGGCTGGTTCGTGATCGTGAACAGGCCGGTGAACTCGATGCCGAAGCGGGCGCGAAGCTCGGTTTTGTAATCGGCCTCCAACTTGGCTTGTGGCGGCGGAAGCGTCGGGCCGAGCGGGTTGTAAACCAAGTTCAGCGGCAGGCGTATGCCGTAGCCGACCGCGTTGAGCTTGCGCAGGGCGCGGATGCTCTTCTCAAACACGCCGTCACCGCGCTGCGCGTTCACGTTCTCCTCCAAGTAGCACGGCAGCGAGGCGATGACTTCCACTTCGTGCGCCGCGAGAAACTCCGGCAGCCAGCCGAAGGACTCGGTCTCGATGATGGTGAGGTTGTTGCGGTCAATGACATGGCAGCCGCACGCGCGCGCGGTCTCGACGAGGAAGCGGAAGTGCTCGCTCAACTCCGGCGCGCCCCCGGTGAGGTCCACGACTGCAGGCCGGTGCGCGCGAATCCACTCGGCGACGCGCTGGGCGGTGGGCAAGTCCATCATCTCCGTGCGCCACGGCGCGGCGTCCACATGGCAGTGGCGGCACGTCTGGTTGCACTTGCGCCCGACGTTGACTTGGAGCGCGTGCAGCGGGGCGCGGCGCAGCGCGCGGCCGTGGCGGGAGAGCTGTTGGGTGAAGTGGGTCATGGCACGAAACGAAATTCAGCCATGGATGAAGGACGGATTGAACACGGAGAGCGGGAAGGTCAAAGGCTGCAGTTTTCCGTGTGCTGGCCGTGTTTCATCCGTGGCTCAAAATGCCGGCGCTCACAGCACCTTCACGACAATCGCCGTCACGTCGTCTTGCTGCTCGGTGCCTTTGCAGAAGTCGCGCACGGCGAGGCAGAGCGCGTCCACGATTTGCGCAGCAGACCGGTCGCGGTTGGCTCGCAGCACGCCGAGCATCCGGTCGGTGCCAAACATTTCGTCGTCCGGCCCCATCGCCTCCTCGATGCCGTCGGTGAGCAGCAGCGCGACTTCACCCGGTTCCAGCACGATGACCGGCGCGTTGCGATATTCCGTGGTCGGGCGCATCCCGAGCGGGACGCCGGTGCGGCGGAGTTCCATCCGCACGCTGCCATCGGGGGCGAGCAGGTAGCCGGGCGGATGGCCAGCGCTGACGTAGGTGAGGCGGCGGTGCGCGGCGTCCAGCCGGCCCAAGAAGAGCGTGACGAAGCGTTCGTCCCCGATGTCCTCAGCCAGCGCGAGGTTCGTGCGGGTGAGCACTTCGCTAGGGTCGGCGCGGTTCAGCGCGGCGATGCGCACGTAGGCGCGCGTCTCGGCCATCAGCAGCGCGGGGCCGATGCCGTGGCCGGTCACGTCGCCAACGACGAGGCCGAGGCCGTTGTCCGCCATCGGGATGAAGTCGAAGTAGTCGCCGCCTGCCGCCGCCGCCGGGAAGGCCGCGCCGGCGATGTCGAAGCCGGGCAGGCTCGGCGCGGCCTTGGGAAACAGGTGTTGCTGAATCTCGCGCGCCACGCGGAACTGCTCGGCGTGTTCGAGTAGCTCGCGGCGGTTGCGCTCGCGCTCGGTGATGTCGCGAATGAACGCGACGAAGAGCCGCTGGCCGCCCAGCTCAATGTCGTTGAACGCGAGTTCCAGCAGGACTCCGGAGCCGTCGCGTTTCACGCCGGCGGTTTCGAGCGAATGGCGTTGGGCGGCGGTCACGATTTGACCGACCTTCCGATGCAGCGCGGTGCCCGAGCTTCCTTGGAGCTTATCCGGCAGGAGCAGCGCGAGATTCTTGCCGACTAATTCCGCAGGCGCGTAGCCGAAGACGTTTTGCACTGCCGGGTTCGCGAAGAGAATGTTGCTCTTCGCGTCCAGCAGCAGGATGGCGTCGGGGGCGGTTTCCCAGAGGAGGCGGTAGCGCTGCTCGCTCTCCCGCAGTTCGCTCTCGGCGCGGCGGCGGGCGGCGCGATCGGCGGCGTCGCGCAACTCACGCTCCACTGCAGGCACGAGGCGCGCGAGGTTGCCCTTCATCAGGTAATCGCTCGCGCCGGACTTCATCGCAGCCACGGCGATGTCTTCGCCGATGCCGCCGGAGACGATGATGAAGGGCAGGTCGAGCTTCGTGGCGAGGAGGAGCTGGAGCGCGAGCGTGGCGTTGAAGCCGGGGAGGTTGTAGTCGGAGAGAACGATGTCCCACTCGCGGTTCGTGAGCGCGGCGGCCATCGCGTCGGCGGTCTCGACGCGCTCGTGAGTCGTGGCGTAGCCGCCGCGGTCCAGCAGGCGGATGAGCATCTTGGCGTCGAACTCGGAGTCTTCGACCACGAGGACGCGCAAGGGTGTTTTCATGGCGGCAGCGTAGTGAAGACTCAGCCGCCTAACAACTCCCGCGCTTTCGCTCCGAGGTCGGCTTCGCGCATGAGCGACTCTCCGACGAGAATGGCGCGCGCGCCCGCACGCTTCAGACGCAGCACGTCTGCGCGCGTGTGGATGCCACTCTCAGCGACGAGCAACGCGGCGTGGTTGGTGCCGAGGCCGGAGAAGAGCCGCGTGGCGATGCGCTCGGTGGTGGCCATGTCCACCGTGAAGGTTTTTAGGTCGCGGTTGTTCACGCCGATGAGCTGCGCGCCGGCGGCGAGGGCGCGTTCCAACTCGGCTTCGTCGTGGACTTCCACCAGCGCGGCTAGGCCAGCATCCGTGGCGAGCTGGTGGAACTCGCGGAGCTGGTGGTCTTCGAGAATCGCGACGATGAGGAGGATGGCGTCCGCGCCCCACTGGACAGCCTCGCGGATTTGCCGGGCATAAATGATGAAGTCCTTGCGCAGCAGCGGGAGCTCGACGGCGGCGCGGATGGCGGCGAGGTAGTCGAGCGAGCCTTGGAAGAACTTCTCATCAGTCAACACGGAGAGGCAGCTCGCACCGGCGGCTTGATACTCCAAGGCAATCTTCACCGGGTCGAAGTCCGCTCGGATGACGCCCTTGGACGGCGAGGCTTTCTTCACCTCGGCGATGAGCGCCACGTCGCCGCAGCGGGGCGTGCGCAGCGCGCCGAAGAAGTCGCGGAGGCCCCGCTGCCGGAGGGCAGTGCGCAATTCAGCGGCAGTCACCGGCTCGTTCGGGAGCTTGGCGATTTCGAGCCGCTTCTGGGCGACGATGGTGTCGAGGATGGACAAGGGAAGTATTCAGTAACCAGAGTTCGGTCAGTCGTCGAGCGCCACGTTCGCGACTGAACACTGCTTACTCCTCTTCCTCCGGCACGCCCTGCATCCGCTTCGCCGGACAACCCGCGCGGAGCCAGGCGTTCACGTAGTCGTCCAGCGCGCCGTCCATCACGGCTTGGACGTTGCTGGTCTGCACGCCGGTGCGGAGGTCCTTCACCATGCGATAGGGCTGGAAGACGTAGCTGCGAATCTGCTGGCCGAAGCCAATCGCGCCCTTCTCCCCGTAGAAGCGTTCCATCTCGGACTTCTGCTGGTCCTCGCGGAGCGCGTAGAGCTTGGCCAGCAGCATCTTCATGCACGTCGCGCGGTTCTGGTGCTGCGAGCGCTGGCCTTGCGAGGCGACGACGATGCCCGTGGGCATGTGCGTGATGCGGACGGCGGTCTCGACCTTGTTGACGTTCTGCCCGCCCTTGCCGCCGGAGCGGAAGGTGTCGGTCTTCAGATCGATCGGGTTGATGACGATGTCGCCCGCCTCCTCAATCTCGGCGATGACGTCCACGCTGGCGAAGCTCGTGTGCCGGCGGCCGTTCGAGTCGAAGGGCGAGATGCGCACGAGCCGATG
>CAMBZO010000042.1 GCA_945872195.1 Akkermansia muciniphila
GGCGGCGTGGTGCGCAACGGACGGTTCAGCAGCCGCAGGGCGGCTTTGCGATGATACCCGCAGGTGGCGCAAAACTCATCGAGGATGCGCGTCTTGTGTGGACGACCGGCGCGCTGGTAGCGGCCGTGAATGCGGGCCAGGGCCTCGCGGTTGGCGGACAGACTCATGTTCGGGGCTTGGGTAACCACGAATGTGAGTCAACGTAGCGTCGGACCCCTCGTCCAACTCCACGCCCCGGTAACATTTAATTTGAGTCAACTCGGCAGCACCCTCGACTCCACCAGCGCTGAACCGCCGCTTGACCTTTTGCCGCCGTTGCCCATAGTGCGCGGCCCGGCGGGTTCCCGTGGCCGCACGCATGCCTTGCTGTGTGCGTTGGTTACTCCGAATCGTGGAAGCGCCGACAACAACTTTTGATATGCAGCACATCCGAAACATCGCCATCATCGCGCACGTGGACCACGGCAAAACCACCCTCGTGGACTGCCTCCTCAAACAATCCGGCACCTTCCGCGCCAACCAGCACGAGTCCTCCGAGGAGCGGCTGATGGACTCGATGGACCTGGAGAAGGAAAAGGGCATCACCATCAAGGCGAAGAACGCGGCGTTCAAGTATCACAACTACCACATCAACATCGTGGACACGCCCGGCCACGCCGACTTCGGCGGCGAGGTGGAGCGCATCATGAACATGATCGACGGCGTGCTGCTCGTGGTGGACGCCACCGACGGCCCGCAGGCGCAGACCCGCTTCGTGCTGCGCAAGGCGCTCGAGGCCGGGGCCAAGCCCATCGTCGTCATCAACAAGATTGACCGCGACAACGCCACGCCCAAGAAGGTGCTCGACCTCGTGTTCGAACTGTTCATGTCGCTCAACGCGACCGACGAGCAACTCGACTTCCCGTTCATCTACTGCTCGGCCAAGGGTGGTTATGCCAAGGCCGAACTGGAGCACACCAGCGGCACGATGGAGCCGCTCTTCGATGCCATCGTGAAGCACATCCCGCCCCCGCGCGCCAAGGCCGGCGACGGCTTTCAGGTGCTCGTGGCCAACCTCGATTACTCCGATTACCTCGGCCGGATCGCGTTCGGAAAAATCGTCGAGGGCAAGGTCAAGGTCGGGGAGCCCGCCATCTGCCGCCACGGCGACGGTCGGATTACCAAGGGCAAGATCACGATGATCTTCCACTTCGAGGGCATGAAACGCATCGAGGTGCAGGAGGCGCACGCCGGCGACATCGTGGGCCTCACCGGCTTCGAGGACGTCTTCATTGGGGAAACGATTTGCGATTCCGAACTGCGCTCCGGCCTGCCCTACATCCCGATTGATCCGCCGACCATTCAGATGGAATTCGCCGTCAACGACGGCCCGCTCGCCGGCCAGGACGGCAAGCTCGTCACCGCGCGCCACATCTGGGACCGCCTCGTGAAGGAGATCCGCACCAACGTCGCCCTGCGCATCGCCCCGACCAGCGATCCCAAAATCTTCGCCGTCTCCGGGCGTGGCGAAATGCAGATCGCCATCCTCGTCGAGCAGATGCGCCGCGAAGGCCACGAAGTCCTCGTGTCCCGCCCCGAAGTGCTTTGGAAGAAGGGGCCGAACGACACCTCCCTCGAACCCATCGAGAAGTTGTTCGTCGAAATCCCGAATGAGAACCTCGGTTCCATCATGGAGTCGCTCTCTGGCCGCAAGGCCCAGATCACGAATATGAATCACGTCGCCAACACGGTGTCCGTCGAGGCGCTCGTCCCCATGCGCGGCCTGATCGGTTTCGAGACGGACCTCGTGAACATGACCAAGGGCATGGGCGTGATGAGCCATCTCTTTCACGAATACGGTGAAGACCGCGGCGAAATCCCTGCCCGCAAGAACGGCTCCCTCGTCTCGATGGACAACGGCGAGGCCACCCCCTACGCCCTCAACATGGTGCAGGAACGCGGCAAGCTCATGGTCGAGCCGGGCGAAGCGATTTACGTGGGCATGATCGTCGGCGAGCACGCCCGCGACACGGATCTGGCCGTCAACCCCGTGCGCGAAAAGAAGCTGAACAACATGCGCTCCGGCGGCGACGGCAAGGGCATCCAGCTCGCGCCTCCCATGAAACTCAGCCTCGAGCGCGCCCTCGAATATATTGACGTGGACGAATACGTCGAGGCCACCCCCAAGAACCTTCGACTCCGCAAGAAGGTGCTCGATGAAAACGCCCGCAAGCGTTCCGCAAAATCGCGGGCGATCAAGTTTATCGAAGAGTGATGTCCGGGCCGGCGACTTTCAGTCGCCGCACTGAATCAGGCTGATGGCCGACAGCGACTGCAAGTCGCCGGCCCCCTGCTACAGCAGCCCGCGTGCGTCCAGCTCTTCCTCGTTCAAGCCGAGGTAGTGGCCGAGTTCGTGGATGTAGGTGACGTGGACTTCATCGAGATAGACTTCCTCGTCGCCTGCCGCGAAGTCCCAAAGGTTTTCCAGAAACAGGATGATCTGCGGTGGCAATGGTGAGGGGCCGCCTTCGCCATCAGGAAACGCTTCACCGACAAATAGCCCGAGCGTGTCCGGTTCGATGGCGTCCGCCACCAATGCCTCATTTGGCACGCGCTCGTATACCACCGGCAAAGGGAGCGCACGTTCACGGAGTTCGCACGGCAGCTCGTCGAGCGTGGCGCGGACTTCCTCCTGTGCGAGGGCGAGGATGTGGCTCCAGTTGTCGGCCATCTGAGGAGCAGGGTTTAGCCGCGACGCGACTTGCCACGCGACTTGGAGAACTTCTCCAACACCGCCGGGTTCCGCTCGAAGAACTCCGCGAGGTCCGCGAGGCACGTGACGGTGGCGGGGCTGAGATGATGCTCGATGCCCTCGATGTCCGCCTGCTGCGTCGCCGCGTCGAGACCGAAGAGCGAGAAGAACCGCGAGAGCGTGGCGTGGCGTTGCTGGATGCGCTGGGCTACGGCGCGGCCTTTATCCGTGAGGATGAGTCCGCGATACTTTTCGTAGTGGAGGTAGCCCTGCTCGGCGAGCTTCTGCACCATACTCGTGACGCTGGCCTGCTTGACCTTCAGCGATGACGCGATGTCCACCACGCGCGCGTATCCCTTTCCCTCCATCAATTCCTGGATGCGCTCCAGGTAATCTTCCGCGCTTTGGCTCGGACGCGATGGGGAGGCTGCAGGCGGCATTGTGTGTCCGTAATAACCACGGTCACCGGGGAAAGGGAAGCTTCAAGTTGTGCCTGTCGCAACACCGCGCGGCCCAAGCCCGCCGCTGGAAAAGCAGCCTCGGCATTAGAATTCATCCTCGTGACGATGCGAACAGCTTCAACTTTGACGCGCTGGAAGAAAAACTAAAAAACCCCTTGTGAATGATTTCACATCGCGGCAACCTACGCGCCGTTTTCGACCTGACGCAAAGGCTGAAGTGTCTCTGCGCGCGGCGCGATTCAAACGTGAAAAACGTGTTCAAAGCATTTTTGGCGGCAGCGCTTTTAGCCCTGTTGCCGGTGGTTCTTTCGGCAGCGGAATCGTTGCCCGGATCCGTGGTGAAGGCTGTTGAGCACGGTGCGAAGGACGCGCACGCGGCGGCGGCGCATCACGGATTGCCGGCTGCTGCCCCGGTGTTCAACCTCGGCCCGCTCCGGTTCACCAGTTCGACGGTCATCACGTGGATCGTCGCGCTCGGACTCATTATCTTCGCCCAGATGGCCACGCGGAACATCCAGATGGTTCCGAGCGGGTTGCAGAACTTCGCCGAGTGGCTGGTCGAGGGGATGTATGACTTCTTCACGGAAATTCTGGGCAAGGAGTTGGTGAAAAAAACGTTTTGGTTCTTCTGCACCCTCTTCCTCTTCATTCTGTTCACCAACTGGATTGGCCTCATCCCGGGCGTGGGCTCGATTACCTACGACGGCAAACCCATTTTGCGCGGCGGCAACGCTGACTTAAACATGACGCTGGCGATGTCGCTGACGTTCTTCTTCCTCTGGACGGTGTGGTCGCTTCAGGCGCTCGGTCCCGGTGGAATCGCAAAGCATCTTTTTAGCGGCGGCGACAATGGCAAGGGCTTCATGGCGATTTTCATGATGGGCATCTTCTTCTTCGTCGGCATCATTGAAGTCATCTCCATCGCCTTCCGCCCGGTGTCCCTCAGCTTCCGCCTCTACGGCAACATTTTCGCCGGCGAGAATATTCTCGAGTCCATGATGGTGCTCATCCCTTGGCTGGGCTGGCTGCTGCCGCTGCCGTTTTACTTTCTCGAACTGCTCGTCGGTCTCGTGCAGGCGCTCGTTTTTGCGCTGCTCACCTCGGTTTTTACCGCCCTGATGTGCGCCCACCATGACGAGGGTCATGGCGAGGATCACGGCCACGGAGAACACAAGCACGCACACTAACCAATTTTAGCCGCCGGACCGTGGGCAACCTGCGGAGGCAGCTGAGAAACACAACAGGAAAGGCAATAACATGACTGGTAGTTTACACATCGGTTTGGCGGCCCTCGGGTCCGCTATTGGCGTGGGAATCATTGGCATGAAGGCAGCCGAAGCGACCGGACGTAATCCGGGCGCCGCAGGTGCTATCCGCAACCAGGCGATCATCTTCGCCGCCCTTGCGGAAGGCGTGGTCTTCTTCGCCATCTTCTTGGCCAAGTAACATTTCGGGTGCGGGGCCGCGAGGCTCCGCGCCCGATCCTTTCCGCGCTGATTTATGAATTCGCTCGCCCTTTTCGCCGCTGCAGCACCGACCGGCAACCCGGTCGGTGACATCGCGCAACAGTTCGGCGTGACGTGGCAGTTGCTGATCTCGCAGATCATCCTCTTTACCATCGTCGCGCTCGCGCTCAAGAAGTTTGCCTACGGGCCCATCCTTGAGATGCTGGAGCAGCGCCGCACGCGCATCGCGGAGAGCCTTGCCAACGCGGACAAGATCAAGATCGAACTCGCCAAGGCGCAGGCCACGGCTCAGGAAGTCATCGGTCAGGCCAGCGCGCAGGCCCAGAAGATCATCGAGGAATCCCGCGCAGCAGCAGCCCGCGTCTCCGAAGTCGAGCGCCAGAAGGCCATCGCAGACGCCGCGAACATCATCGCCAAGGCCAAGGAATCCAACGACGCCGAGTTGGCTCGCATGAAGGGCGAGTTGCGTCAGGAATTCGGTCGCCTTGTTGTCCAAGCCGCCAGCCGTGCCACTGGCGACATTCTCACCGCTGACCAAAAGGGCCGCCTCGCCGACGATGCGGTTCGCCAGTTGGCCGCCTAGTTGATACTCTCCGCGCCCGCCGATGAAAGTCAGCAAACAAGCCCGCCGCGACGGCAAGACGTTATTCAACGTCTGCTGCGTCAACGGCGTCCTCGACGAGGCCAAAATCCGTCAGGCTGTGACGCTGGTCATCGCGCAGAAGCCGCGCGGCTACGTGAGCACGCTCACGCATTTGCAACGGCTCGTGAAGCTGGACATTGCTCGCCGCACCGCCCGTGTGGAGAACGCCGTTGAATCCACGCCTGCGCAGATGGACAGCATCAAGGCTGCGCTGGCCCAGAAATACGGCCCCGGCATGAACGTGACTTTTTCGGTCAACCCCGCGCTGCTCGGTGGCGTGAAGGTGAAGGCCGGCAGCGACATTTACGATGGTAGCGTGGCCGGACGCCTCGCGGCCTTGAACGACAACCTTTGATTTTTCGACTTAACGAATTGCTATGAGCTCAATCCTGCAAGACATCGAAGCCCAAATTTCCGGCCTCAAGACCAACGTCTCCCGCCAAAACGTTGGCACCGTCCGCGAGATTTCCGACGGCGTGGCCAAGGTTGAAGGCCTCACCGACGCCATGCTCAACGAGATGCTCGACTTCGGCAACGGGGTCATCGGCATCGCGCTGAATCTCGAGGAGACCGAGGTCGGCGTCGTCGTGCTCGGCGACTACCTCGAAATCCGCGAAGGCTCCGAGGTCAAGACCACCGGCAAGCTCCTCTCTGTCCCCGTGGGCAAGGGCCTGCTGGGCCGCGTGGTGGATACTCTCGGCCGCCCCGTGGACGGCAAAGGCCCCATCAACGCCACCGCGCAGTATCCCGTCGAGAAAATCGCGCCCGGTATCGTGAAGCGCAAATCTGTCAGCCAACCGCTCCAGACGGGTATCATGTCGGTGGACGCGATGATTCCCATCGGTCGCGGCCAGCGCGAACTCATCATCGGCGACCGTTCGACGGGCAAGACCACCATCGGCGTGGACGCGATGATCAACCAATCGCGCATCAACAAGCAGGGTCGCGCCTCCGGCGACGCCAGCTTCCGCCCGGTTTACAGCATCTACGTCGCGGTTGGCCAGAAGCAGTCGAACATCGCCCGTGTCATCGCCGAACTTGAGAAGGCCGGCGCGCTCGAAGACACCATCATCGTCGCGGCCGGCGCGGACGCTCCCGCTGCTGCGCAGTATCTCGCGCCCTTCTCCGGCGCAGCGATGGGCGAGTGGTTCATGGATAACGGCATGGATGCGCTCATCATTTACGATGACCTCTCCAAGCAGGCCGTCGCCTATCGCCAAGTCTCGCTCGTCCTCAAGCGCCCCTCTGGTCGCGAGGCGTATCCCGGCGACGTGTTCTATCTCCACAGCCGCTTGCTCGAACGTTCAGCGCGCGTCAACGAACGCAACGGCGGCGGCTCGCTCACCGCGCTGCCCATCATCGAGACGCAGGCTGGCGACGTGTCCGCCTACATCCCGACGAACGTGATTTCCATCACGGACGGCCAGATTTACTTGGAAACCGACCTGTTCTATCAGGGCATCCGCCCGGCCATCTCGGTCGGCCTCTCCGTGTCGCGCGTCGGTTCCGCCGCGCAGATCAAGGCGATGAAACAGGTCGCCGGCAAAATCAAGCTGGAGCTCGCGCAGTATCGCGAACTCGCGGCCTTCGCGCAGTTCGGCTCCGACCTCGACGCCAAGACGCAGGCCACGCTCGAGCGCGGCAAGCGCATCGTCGAACTCTTCAAGCAGAACCAATACAACCCGCTGCCGGTCGAGATTCAGTCCGCCGTCCTTTACGCGATGCAGAACAACCTGCTCGACGACGTGGCGGTGGAGAAGGTGAAGGACTTCCAGAACAAGCTCACCGACTTCCTCTCCACGCGGAAAGAGGCTCTCCTCGTGCGGCTCCGCAAGGAACTGGCCATCAACGACGCGCTCGGTGCGGACTTGAAGGCGGCCGTGATGGAGTTCAAGCAGAGCTACCGCTGAGTCCGCGACCCACTGTCTTAGCCCACCATGCCCAGCACACGCGACATCCGCCGGCGCATCAAGTCGGTCAAGAACACCGCCCAAATCACCAAGGCGATGCAGATGGTCGCGTCGGCCAAGATGCGCCGTGCGCAGCAGGCCGCGCTGGCGGGCCGGCCTTACGCCACGTTGATGAACGAGGTGCTCGCGGCGGCCACGGCGGGCGCGGGCGAGTTCACGCATCCCTTGATGGAGAAGCGCGCGGTCGTGAAGAAGCGCGCGCTCATCCTCATCACCACGGACAAAGGCCTGTGCGGTGCGCTGAACACCAACCTCCTCCGCGAAGCCGCGAAGTGGGACAAGGACACGACTGTGTTTGTCTGCGCCGGTAAGAAGGGCGCCCAGTGGGCGGGTCGCCTGAAGCGCGAGTTGGCTGCGGAGTTTAGCTACAAGGACACGCCGCGGTTCGCCGAGGCGCGGGCCATCTCCAAGTTTGCCCAAGAACTTTTCCTCAGCGGCAAGGTGGACGCCGTGGACGTGCTTTACACCAATTTCATCAACACGCTCGTGCAGAAGACCGAGCAGCGGCAGTTGCTCCCGCTCGGCGAAATCACGGCGCTCGAAGCCGGCCTCGAAGGCGACGGCGCGACGCAGAAGCTCGGCGAGGCCACGCAGGAATACCTCTTTGAACCGGTCGCGGCCACAGTGCTCGGCAACTTGCTGCCGCACTACCTGAACTACCAGGTCTTCCAATTCTTGCAGGAGGCGAAGGCTTCCGAGCAGTCCGCGCGCATGGTCGCGATGAAGAACGCGACCGACAACGCCAAGCAAATCATCAAAGACCTGACGCTCGAATACAACCAGCTGCGCCAGGCCAACATCACGAAAGAGCTTTTGGAAATCACCACCGCCCAGATGGCGATGGGCAACTAATTTACCACGATGAACACCGGCAAAATCGTTCAAATCATCGGCCCCGTCTTGGACATTGAGTTCACGGGCCAACTCCCCGCCATCTACAACGCCCTGACCGTGGAATACGACCTCCCCGGCCAAGGCAAGACCAAGCTGACGCTCGAGGTGCAGCAGCACCTCGGCGGCAACTGGGTCCGCGCCGTCGCCATGAGCACCACCGAGGGCCTCAAGCGCGGCATGCTCATCACCGACACCGGCGCGCCCATCTCCATGCCCGTCGGCAACGCCGTCATGGGCCGCGTCTTCAACGTCACCGGCGACGCCGTGGACGAGCAGGGCCCGGTGAAGGCCGACAAATACGTCTCCATCCACCGCTCCGCCCCGCCGCTTGTGGACCAGACCACCAGCCCGCAGGTGCTCGCCACCGGCATCAAGGTCGTTGACCTCATCTGCCCGTTCCTTAAGGGCGGCAAGGTCGGCGCGTTCGGCGGCGCCGGCGTCGGCAAGACCGTCATCATCATGGAACTGATTAACAACATCGCGAAGCTGCACGGCGGCGTCTCGATGTTCGCGGGCGTCGGCGAGCGCACCCGCGAAGGCAACGATCTCTACGCCGAAATGATTGAGGCCGGCGTCATCAAGACCAAGAAGGATGCCAAGGGCCACCCGCTCATCGGCGAGAACGGCCTGCCTGTCCTCGACGAAGGCTCGAAGATCGGTCTCGTGTTCGGCCAGATGAACGAACCGCCCGGCGCGCGTCTCCGCGTGGCGCTCTCTGCGCTGGCCGTGACCGAATACTTCCGCGACGAGCACAACCAAGACGTGCTCCTCTTCGTGGACAACATCTTCCGCTTCTCGCAGGCCGGCTCCGAAGTTTCTGCGCTCCTCGGCCGCACGCCCAGCGCCGTCGGTTATCAGCCCACGCTGGCTGCCGAGATGGGTAACCTTCAGGAACGCATTACCTCGACGAAGAAGGGTTCCATCACGAGCTTCCAGGCCGTTTACGTGCCGGCCGACGACTTGACCGACCCCGCGCCGGCCACGACCTTCGCGCACTTGGATGCGACCATCGTGCTCGAGCGTTCCATCGCGGAGCTGGGCATCTTCCCCGCCGTGGACCCGCTCGCCTCGAACTCCCGCGCGCTCACGCCCGACATCGTCGGCCAAGAACACTACGACGTTGCCCGCGGCGTCCAGAAGGTGCTTCAGCGCTACAAGGATTTGCAGGACATCATCGCCATTCTCGGCATGGACGAGTTAAGCCCCGAGGACAAGACCGCCGTCTTCCGCGCCCGCAAGATTCAGAAGTTCCTCAGCCAGCCCTTCACGGTGGCGCAGGTCTTCACCGGTCGCGAAGGCAAGCAGGTGCCCGTGGCCGAGACCGTGCGCGCCTTCAAGGAAATCCTCGAGGGCAAGCACGACGCCGTCCCCGAAAACAACTTCTATCTGAAGGGCGGCATCGACGAGATCAAGGAAGGCTGATGCCTCTCTGAATCATGGCTGCGACACTGAAACTCGAAATCGTCACCCCGGAGGCGAAGATCTACTCCGAGGACGTGGACATGGTCACGCTTCCCGGCATCGAGGGCGAGATGGGCATCTACCCGATGCACATCCCGCTGATGACCCAGATCGCCCACGGCGAAATCATCGCGCGCAAGGGCGGCGTGGACCACTACCTCGCCACCGGCGAAGGCTTCGTGCAAATCACCGGCGACCGCGTGGCCATCCTCACCGACATGGCGATTAAGGCCGACGACATTGACGAGATGAAGGCCGAGGAAGCCCGCAAGAAGGCCGAGGCCCGCCTCGCCGAGAAGCTCACCGACGAGGAGACGGCCACCGTTCAGGCCGCACTTCTCCATTCGATGACGCAACTCAACGTCAAGCGCCGCACGCGCCGGTAGGCTAAGCTACCTTCCAATGCCCCGAAGCGAGTAATCGCTTCGGGGTTTTGTTTTGTGGCGGAGTGCTTCCCGCAAAGCTTTGGCGAAACTTACTTCACCCGGAACTTCCGCAAGTCCACCTTCGGCTTGGGCCACTTGAGCTTCATGTCCTCCAGTGTCGTCACGACCGTCTGGGCCACCGCGTAGTCGCGGAACCATTTTCGGTCGGCGGGCACGACGTGCCACGGTGCCCACGGCGTCGAGGTCTTGTTCAGCACCGCCTCGTAGGCGGCCATGAAGTCGTCCCAGCGCTCGCGCATCGCTAGGTCGCCCGGCTCGAACTTCCAGTTCTTCGACGGGTCGTCGAGCCGCGTCTGCAAGCGTTCCGCCTGTTCCTCGTGGCTGATGTGCAGGAAGAATTTCAGCAGTGTGTAGCCGCTGTCCGTCAGCATCCGCTCGAAGTCGTTGATCTGGTCGTAACGCCGCTGCCACACCTCCGACGGCGTGAGGTTCATCACGCGCACCACCAGCACGTCCTCGTAGTGCGAGCGGTTGAAGAGGCCGATGCGCCCGAAGCGCGGCACCGCCTGATGGACCCGCCAGAGATAGTCATGCGCCAGTTCGAGCGCGCTCGGGGCCTTGAACTCCACCGTCGCCACGCCCGCCGGCTCGACGAACTCGAAGAGTCGCCGTGCCGTGCCGTCCTTGCCGCTCGTGTCCATCCCTTGCAGCACGATGATGAGGCCGCGATTGGCGTTCGCGTAGAAGAGGTCCTGCAGCTTGCCGAACCGCTCCAGCAGCCGGTCCGTCTCCATGATCGTCGGTTCCTTTTCGAGGCCGGCGCAGAAGCGCGGGTTGAAGTCACGCAGACGGACCTTGCCCGAAACGCGGATGGGTTGTGCCATGCGGCGAGTGTGCACAAAACCGCGCCGGAGGCAAACCCACTTCCTCCCCTCACGCCAGCACATCCTTCACCACGTTCCCGTGCACATCCGTCAGCCGATAATCCCGACCCGCGTGGCGATAGGTCAGGCGCGTGTGGTCGAAGCCCAGCAGGTGCAGCATCGTCGCGTGGAAGTCGTGGACGTGGACGCCGTTGGCCGCGACGGCATTGCCGTGCTCGTCGCTCTCGCCGTAGCTGAAGCCACCCTTCACGCCGCCGCCGGCCATCCAGCAGGTGAAGGCTTGTGCGTGATGCTCGCGGCCCTTCGCATCCTTCGTCGTGTTGAAGGGCGTGCGGCCAAACTCGGTGGCCCACACGACCAACGTGTCTTTCAACATGTCGCGGCTCTTCAAATCCTTCAGCAGCGCGGCCATCGG
>CAMBZO010000043.1 GCA_945872195.1 Akkermansia muciniphila
AAGGCAGCGAAAGGCACCACGCCGGCTTACTCGCCGACGTTCATTGCCGCACGGAGCAGTGATTCGATCCTCGTGACGGTGCCGACCGCCATGACCCCGACGATCGAAGCGCTCGGCAGAGGCTATCTCCATTCCACGCTCTTCAGCTACCTGCTCGCGGACGTGAAGTCCCCGGATTCGCCCCTCGCGCTCGCGCGCTGGAAAACGCTGGAGTCGGATGACTCGAAACTCGAAACCGAAAGCGTCAAACGCCTCATCAAGGCGAGCAACACGCGCGAGGGGCTTTACAAGATGCTGTGGGAGCCGTTCGAGTTTGGCGATTTGACCACCCTCGCGAAGACCGACGCTCGACTGAAGCAACGAATGGAAATCGTGCAGACCTTTCTGCGGACGCTCGACCCGCAGTTCGATCAGGCCTTCTGGGCAACCCTTGCGACGATTCCCGAGTCTCAAAGGACCGTTTGCCTCAACGACCTCACCGACCCGCACAGTGCTGACCAGATCAAAGCCGACCCCGAGATTCAAAGCGACCTCCGCAAGTTGGAGAAACAATGGGGCTTCAAGGTGCTGTGGGAACCCGGTTCCGCCGCCCCGCCCATGCCCGCCAAGGTGCGGCTGGAATACTCCTACTTCACCGACAAGAAGCTGCATGAGTTCAAGGAGTTCATCCGCATGGTGCGCGAGGAGTTGGAGATTTATCCCGTGCAGATCACGAAGAAACTCAACGTGAAGAATCTTTATATCCTGAACGACTTCAATTTCCGAGGCGCCGGCGTGGCTGGGCAAGGGTTCAGTTGGTTGCCGCAGGTGTCGTTCGCCTATGGCATCCGCACCTTCGATCCAGCCAAGACAACCTCGCGAGACTTCTATCGCCGGACCATTCACCACGAAGTTCTCCACTTGATGGACAAAGAGTTCTCCAAGGAAGGCGGGCCCATTCAGGGAACCAACTGGGACAATCTCAATGAACCCGGCTTCGCGTATAAAGTTGGCAAGCTGAGTTCGTTCGCGGCCAGCCAGGCTACTTTCTACAAAGACAATGCCAAGCGGCAGGGATTCGCCGAACCCTACGGCATGAACATCGCCACCGACGACCGCGCCACGCTTTACGGACGCTTCATGAATGCACGGATGGCCGATGAAGGGCGCGGCGACCAACCCTTCCTCACCAAACTGGAAACCGACAAAATCCTCAAAGCCAAAGCCGACCGGCTGATCGAGTTTTTCCAACTCCTCAAACGCGACCTAGCCATTCCCTCGCCCAGCCCGTTTTATTCAAGGCTCGAAGGCGTTTTACCTCCGAAAAAAGATAGGTAATGGAACCGGGCCGCGGCGAAAAGGAATACATGCCGGACCCAACTCTGCGGCGTCAGCGGCCCGAAGAGCAGCCAAGGCATCCCTTCACCGCCACCCTCATGAACCCCGCGACCCCCGCGCGCAGTTCGCGGAGCAGCCCGAGCACTCGGCCAAGCTCACCGAGCTCACCGCCTTGCTTGAAAAGGAAATGTAGCGCAGCGGCGACACCGGCGTGCTGAAGGTGGCGAATCCCAAGCCGGCTGATTGGAGTCCGCTCGGAGCAATAGGCAACCGGAAGGCAAAACAATAAGTTCTCGCTGCTCACCTGCTGACTCGGCCAAGGACTTGTCCAGCCAAGGCCATCCGCGTAGAGTTTGAGGCCGAAAGAATCACCATGAAACACACTCACCAACTCGTCACGCGACGCGCGTTTGTCGCGCATTCCTCAGCCGCCGTGGCTGGGGCCATCATCGCCAGTCGCGCCATCGAAGCCGCGGAAGTGGCGGGGCCGTTTCAGGCGATGGGTGCGCGCGCTGGCGAAGTGACGGACACGACGGCGATCGTCTGGACACGGCTCACCGCCGCGCCGGTGCGCAACAATGGCGGCGTGGTCATTCCCCACCGGGCGAAGGACGAGGCGAAGCGGGGCAAATCGGAGTCCAAGGTCAACGTGCCCGTGGACCAACTCGAAGGCGCGTGCCCCGGCGCACCGGGACGCGTGCAGTTGCGCTACGGCACGCGGGAGGATCTGAGCGATGCGAAGGTGACGGAGATCGCGGTGGCGTCGGCGGCGAATGATTTCATCTGCGAGTTCAAACTCAGCGGATTGAAGCCGGGGACGGTTTATCATTACGCCAGCGAGACCTCGGGGGCAGCGGGCGTGGCGAAGGCGACGGCGTTGCGCGGGAAGTTCGAGACGGCACCGGCGGCGGATGCGCCGGGGAATTTGCGTTTCTGCGTGATGACCTGCCAGGGCTATCGCGATCGCGGCCATGCAGACGGGCACCATATTTATCCTGCCATGCAGGCGCTGAAGCCGCAGTTCACCTGCCTCACCGGCGATCTTGTTTACTACGACAGCGGCGATCCCGATGCGGTGACGGAGCGGCTCGCGCGCTATCATTGGGAGCGGATGTTCAGCCTGCCGCGCCTCATCGAGTTCAACCGCAACCACTCGACCTACTGGTTGAAGGACGACCACGACACGCTCAGCAATGACTCGGGGCCGGGTGCGACCATGGGCGAGCTCACTTTCGAGCAGGGGCAGAAGATTTTCCGTCAGCAGGCACCAATGAACGACGACGGCCCGAGCTACCGCACCGTGCGCTGGGGACGCGACTTGCAGGTTTGGTTCACCGACGGCCGCGATTTTCGCTCGAAGAACAAGTCGGAGGACGGCTCCGAAAAGACGATCTGGGGCGCGGAGCAGAAGGCGTGGTTCAAGCGCACGGTCAAGGAGAGTGACGCGACGTGGAAGGTGCTCGTGTCGCCCACGCCGCTCGTCGGGCCGGACCGGAAGGGCAAGCGGGACAATCATGCCAACGAGGGCTTCACGCACGAGGGCAACGAACTCCGCGCGTGGCTGAAGGCGAACGTGCCCGACAACTTCTTCGTCATCTGTGGCGACCGCCACTGGCAATACCACTCGGTGCATCCCGAGACCAGCGTGCAGGAGTTCAGCGCCGGCCCGGCGAGCGATGAGCACGCGAGCGGCTCGCCCGGCGAGAACCCCAAGTTTCACAAGTTCCACCGCGTGCGCGGGGGATTCCTCGCGGTCACACTCCAGCGCGAAGGTGCGAAGAGCCGCATCCGCTTCGAGCACCGCGACGTGGTTGGGAAGGTGGTTTACTCGTGGAATGCGGAACGGGCGGTCTAATCCCGAGGACGCACCATGAAAACAAAGCTGCTCATCCTCACTCTTACGCTTCGGGGTTTCGCGTTTCTGCGGGCAAAGCGGGAATGGCCCGCGCATCTACGCCGGAGCGGGGGCGTTCCGCGCCGTGAATGATTTTGCGACCAATGAGATTGACACGCACAAGATTCATTAATAACCACCATGAAGCACGCACTCACACTCTCCACGCCCTGAAATGCGAACCCCGTTCCCAATCCTTCTGACCTCGTTGGCCCTCGGGCTTCTGTGGTTCGCGACGGCTATAGCCGCAGAGCCGCCTCGTGCTCTGATCCCGGAAAGGCACCGCGTTTTGTTTCAAGAGCACTGTGTGAAGTGCCACGGCGCGGAGAAGCAGAAGGGCAAGTTCCGCATTGATCAACTGCCTTTCACCATCGCTGACATCGAGACGGCGGAGAAGTGGCAGAAGGTGCTCAATGCGATGAACTCGGGCGAGATGCCGCCGGAGGATGAGAAGCAGCCAGCCAAAGCTGCGAAGGCCGATTTTCTCGATGACCTCGCCCATGCGATGGTTGCGGCCCGTCGAAGTCTCTCCGACCAGAACGGGGCGACCACGATGCGGCGACTCAACCGCCGCGAATACCGCAACACCATCCGTGAACTGTTGGGCGTCGAGTTGAATGTGATGGATCTGCCGTCCGATACGAGCACCAGCGGCTTTGACACCGTGGGCGCCAATCTTTTCATGTCGGCCAACCAATTCGAACAATACCTGGCGCTCGGTCGGCAGGCGCTGGATGATGCGTTCTCCATCCAGGCTCGCACTGGCAGTAGTTTGAAAGTGCGCTACGAGACAGAAAGATCGCTTGGCTATTTTACAAAGCGGACAGCCGAGTTCGAAGATGGACGGGAGCGCTTCACGCGGTGGACGACGGCCGTGAAAGCGGCTGCCAACCGGCCCGAGAACCGCGAGACCGTCGCCGCTTTCACCAAAGGCGTTCAGAACGATGCCTTGCTTCGGGCGAGCTGGCAAAAAATCACCGGGGCGCCCGCGCCCGAGGATTTCGGGTTCAATCTCGGCAACGGCCCAGCGGGCGCCGCAACGCCCCAGGTGATTTTGTCCGTGGCGCAGATGGCCAAGCGCCTGCGTGCCGTCGAGGCAACGGGTGCCGCACCGCAGCTTCCCTACTTGAAGAAATACCTGGCGTTACCGGGGCTGGAGACAGGTGCTTATCTCACGTCGCTCGCGGATGGCCCTGCGTGGAACTCTTTCTTTGGAATCGAGGCGCACCAAGGGTGGCCATCGGGCGATTACCTGATTCGGTGCCGCACGGCGGCAACCCGCCACGCCACAGGCGAGCGGCGGTTTCTGGAACTGGTCGCCAACGTGAGGCGCGGTGAGGTGATCAGCACGCACGAGGTTTCTGCCACGCTCGAAAACCCCCAAGTGATCGAAATCCCCATCAAGCTGATCAAGGGTGGGGATCCATTACAGCGCAATTTTATGCTCCGCGAGCGGGGCGGCGACACTCGCAAGCGATTCGATGATGCCATCAAGGCCAATGGCGTCGGCCCGGAGTTCGCCTTGTGGGTGGACTGGATCGAGATTGAGCGGGTCTCTGCTCGAGAGGTGCCGCCCGGCATGAAGGCGCTCACCGGTGTCATTCTCGATGCGAAGGCCAGCCCGCCCGCCCAAGCGGATGTCAGGGCCGCCATCGAAAGGTTCACGGTGGCGGCCTTCCGCGACCGCACTACGCCAGCGAGCTACATCGATCGCCTGCTCCAACTCTACGAAACCCGCCTCAAAGCTGGTGACAAACACGAGGCCGCCCTCAAGCAGACACTCGCGGTCGTGCTTGCCTCGCCGCCGTTCCTTTACCTTGCCGAGCCGATCGGCAAAACGTCACGCAAGTCGCTGACCGGAAACGAACTCGCATCACGACTCTCCTATTTCCTCTGGGGTTCTCCGCCGGACGCTGCGCTGCGCGAATTGGGCAGCACTGGCGAACTTTTGCGGCCAGAGGTGCTTCAGGCGCAGACGACACGCCTCCTCGACGATCCTCGGTCGGCGGGTTTTACGGAACCCTTTACCCAACAATGGCTGGGGCTCGATCGGCTCGATTTCTTTCAGTTCAACCGCCGACTGTTTCCGCAATTCGACGCCGCCACCGAACTCTCTGCCCGACAGGAGATGCACGAGACGATCGCCCATGTCGTGCGTCAGAACACGCCGCTCAGCGACCTCTTGAAGGCGGACTACGTCGTCATCGACAGCGTGCTCGCCGACTACTACGGGTTGGAGGGCGTGACAGGCGATGAGTTCCGAAAGGTGCCGGTTCCCAAAGACTCGCCCCGAGGCGGTCTCATCGGCATGGCCGCGATTCACGCCATGGGCGGCAATGGCGAATACACGAGCCCCGTCGAACGTGGTGTTTGGGTGCTGCGGAAGCTGGTCAACGATCCGCCGCCCCCCGCGCCTGCGAACGTCCCCGCAATCGGCCGACTCGCCGGACAGGTCCTTGATACCCGGCAGCGCATCCTGGCGCATCAGGACCAGCCGCAGTGCGCGAGCTGCCACCGCAAAATCGACCCCGTGGGTTTTGGATTGGAGAATTTCAACGCCGTCGGCCAGTGGCGGACCGAGGACACTTACCAAGTGATGCTGGGTGACCGACCGGTCAACGGCAAGCGGAAGACTTGGACGATCGATCCATCCGGAGCCCTCTACAAGGGGCCGGAGTTCAAAGATTACTTCGAGCTGCGTGACATCATCGCCACCAAGTCCACTCCGTTCGCGCGGGGTTTCAGTGCCGCCCTGATCGAATACGCCTTGGGCAGACCCTGCGGCTTCAGTGATGAGCCATTGATCGACGAGATGCTGAAACGGGCCGGCGGGAAAAAACTTGCGACCCGCGAGTTCATACACGCACTCATCGACAGCACGGCTTTCCAGACCAAGTGATTCGCACGACGCCAAAATTGACAGAACTAACACCACCATGACGACACACCTATCCCGCCGCCACTTCCTCCGCTCAACCACTGCGGCGATCGCCCTGCCGGCACTCGATTCGCTCGGGTTCCGCCGCTTCGCCGCCGCCGCACCAGCCTCTGCGCCGCCCAAACGGATGGTGTTTCTGGCGTTTGGCTGGGGCGTGACGGCCGAGACCTGGTATCCCGATGCCAAAGAGCCGGGGGCTGGCTACAAGCTACCGGTCGGTCTCCAGCCACTCGCGCGCCACAAAAAGGACTTCAGCATCGTCCAGGGGTTGACAAACAAGTTCTCCAATGACGGGCACTTCGGCAGCACCTTCTGGCTCACGGGGGCCAATCGCTACGCCAAGCAGGGACAGAACTTCGCCAACTCCATCTCGGCCGATCAAGTTGCCGCTGCACAGCTCGGTCAAGATACGCGTTTCACTTCGCTCCAGCTCAACGGCGGACAAGAAGTGGGCGGCGAGGGCCACGGTCCGGGTCTGTCACTGGCATGGAACGCCAACGGCAAACCCATCGGCGGTTTCAACGACCCCGTGGAAACATTCCACCGCCTGTTTTCGGGCGACCGCGTCCCGCTCGAACAGCAGAAAACCCTGCTCGCCGAGCGGCGCAGCGTGCTCGATACGGTGCTCGACAGCGCACGCGATCTGCAGCGCGGCCTGAGCAAGACCGACACCGACAAGCTGGATGAGTATTTCGAGGGTATTCGCGACATCGAGATCCGACTCAACAAGGATGAGAAGTGGCTTGGAGTGCCGCGCACCAAGGCTCCGCTGGCGGAGCCCAAACCCGGGCTCGCGGGCCTGGAGGAAATCCGACTCCACTACGACCTGCTCACGGCGGCGCTCCAGACCGACAGCACCCGCGTGGTCACCTACCGACTGCCGGTGAACACGCTGCTCAAGAGCCTCAGCATCACCATCAACGGACACGACATGAGTCATTACCACCTGCACCAGGGCACGGAAAAGCGAGACGCTTCGCAAGCCCGCGACCTGGCACTGAGCGAAACCTTGGCCGGGCTTTTCGACAAACTGAAGGCCGTGAAGGAAGCCGACGGCACACGTCTCTTCGATCACACCACAGTCGCCTTCGGCAGTAATATTCGCACCGAGCACGACCTCAATAATTGCCCCACGCTCATCGCCGGCGGCGGCTCCGGCCTCAAGCTCGGCCACAACATCGTCGCGCCCAAGGACACCCCGCTCTGCAACGCCTGGCTCAGCATGCTCCACGGCAGCGGCGTGAACGCCGAGCGCCACGGCGACAGCACGGGTGTGCTGAAGGAGATCATGGCCTGAACCAGCGCGTTCTCTCCCGCTGCCCCGGCGAAGAGCCAGCGAAGGCTCACGCATTCTGACTCCGAAAGAAGTCTGCCCAGCCAGACTGGAATGAGAGTGATGAACCGCAGATGCAGGAAAGCCGCAGATTTTTCTGAACCCAATCTGTGGCTTCCCTGAATCTGTGGGAAATCCATCAAGGGTCTTCTCACCGCTCCATTTCTCCACCACTCCGTTACACTCCCCCTCATCACCGCCGACCAGCCGAACCCCGATGCGCGTGAACCCTGAAAGGCAATCTTCGCACCCCGGCCTTGCTGAACGAACACTAAGACGTAACATAGCCGCTCTAAGATCCAATTAACAAAAAGTCCTCGTGAACCGCGCCATGTTCGCAAAACACGAACCCACCCGTGTCGCTACCTCCTTCTTACCGAGCCGGGGCGCCCTTGCCGTAGCAGCGATGGCGTCACTGTTGCTGGGCGGGCGGCTCGGGGCGGCTTCGGACGAAGAATTCGTTCGCGGGACCTTGAAGACGAATTGCGTGCGTTGTCACGGTGAGAAAAAAGCCAAGGCGGATGTGACTTTGCACGCGCTCTCGATCGGGCGCATGCCGGCCAATGAGGTGCTGACTTGGAAGAAGGTTTACGAAGAGCTCGAGAACGGCACCATGCCGCCCGAGGACGAAGAACAACCCACTGCCGCCGATCGCCAGCGCTTGCTGACGTGGATCCGCACGTCGCTCCATGCGGCGGGCGAGTATGTCGATCCGTTCAAGCGGCTCCGGCCTTCCCGCGGGAACTGGGTGGATCATGACGCGCTCTTTCAGAGCAAGCCTGGCTCGGAAACCAGTTCCGCGGATCGCGTCTGGCGGGTGACCGATGCCGCGTATTTGCAGTTCATGCACCGCGTCATCCGGGACTTCCGCATCGATCTGAATCCGCGAATGATCATCCCGCCGTGGAGACTGGAAGCCTCGCGGGAGTTTTCCGATTACTCGATCTCCCATCGGATTGGCGAAGCCGAGATCACGATTCATCAGCGGAATTGCGAACGCATCGCGAGCAAGGTGGTGACCATTTCCAAGCGGAACCCTCGGGTGCCGATCAACCCTGTCCTGCTCGCGGGCAAGTCCGCCACCCGGGCGCAGGTGGAAGCCATCGTAAAGCCGCTGGGCGAGAAGCTGCTCGACCGGAAACTCGAAGCCGCGGAACTCGCCCGCTACTCCGAGTTCCTGCTCGACGCGTTGCAATCCCACGAACCGGAGCAAGCCGTCGGGCAATTCATCATCGCCGCGCTCAGCCATCCGCAGGTGTTGTATCGGGTCGAACCCGCGGCCGGCGAATCGCGCCGGATACTGCCGCCGGAACTTCTCGCGCGGGCGCTCGCCCTGACGTTGACCGATCGCGAGCCCGACTCCGTGCTGCGCAAAGCCGCCGCGGGAGGTGCACTCCAGACGCGCGAGGATGTGCGGCGCGAAGTCAGCCGGATCTTGAACGATCCGCAGATTGAGAAGCCCAGGATCATCGGTTTCTTCCGCGAATACTTTGGCTACACCTCCGCGGATGAGGTCTTCAAATGCCAGTCCACTTTGCGCCTCATGGGAGTGCCCAACAAACAGGACTACCAGCCGCAAAACTATGTTGCCGACACCGACCGGCTTGTGATGTCCGTGCTCGCCGCCGATCGCCAGGTGCTGCGCGAACTGCTGACGACCAGGCGGACACACGTGCTCTCGAACCGGCTGCCGGCGTCTTCCTATCTCCCGGAGCGCACCGCCGCCCTGCGCAAGGAGGCGGCCGGGAAATTCGGAACCGAACCGGGGCATCAGCTCGCGTTCACCACCTACGGAGCGACCATCAGCGCCGAGGATTGGCTGGCCCACCGCACCGTGGACATGCCCGCCGACCAGCGCATGGGAATCCTGACCCACCCGAGCTGGCTCATCGCCTTCTCGACCAATTTCGAGAACCACGCAATCCGGCGCGGCCGCTGGATCTTCGAAAAGCTGCTCGGGGGAAGAATCTCCGAGGCTCCGGTGACCGTGAATGCCGCGCTGCCCGACGAGCCCCACAATACGCTGCGGGAGCGCATGCGCGTCGTGCGGGAGTCCCATTGCTGGAAGTGCCATCAGCGCATGGATCCGCTGGGTTTGCCGTTTGAGCAGTTCGATCACATCGGCCGCTTTCGCACCGCCGAACAGGTCGTCGATCGCGACGCCACCGAGCGGCTGGAGAAGGATCCCCGGTCGCGCGGCAAAGGACCCGTGATGACCACGGTGCCGGCCAACATTTCCGGCGGCATCGAAAACAGCGGCGATCCCGCGGTCAATGGCCCGGTGAACGGCGCGCTGGAATTGATTCGCAAACTCGCGCACTCCGAGCGCGTCGAGCAGGTCTTCGTGCGGCACGTCTTCCGCTACTTCATGGGCCGCAACGAAACTCTGGCCGACGGCCCGACCCTGGTGGCGGCGCACCGCGCCTACCAGGCCAACGACGGCAGCATGAAAGCGTTGCTCCTTTCCCTGCAGACATCCGATACCTTCCTGTATCGGGCCAAATCCCCCGCCGGAGAGGCGGCGGCAAAACCCTAGCCACGGCCGATGCTCCACTCATCCTCCAACAACCAAGCCGATTCATGATGCCTCGTCGAAAATTCCTCAAAGGCGTCTCCGTCGGCGCCAGCGGTCTGGTGCTCGCGCCCCTCCTGCAGCGCATCGCCGCCGCTGCCGACGGCACCCTGACTCCGCCCAAGCGCGTCATCTTCTGCCTGTTCGACAATGGATTTCACGAGGAAGGCGTCCAGCCGGAGGGCATGGGTGTCGGCACCGGCGCGATCAGACAGATTCCCCTCGCGGGCCTCAAGCTGCCCTCGGACCTCGAGCCCTTCGCGCCCTTTCGCGACCGCATGACAATCGTGCAGGGCCTGCGGGGCGAGCACCTCTCGCCCGCGCACGGCGCCGGTTTTGGGGCCTTGTCCGGACTGGCCCTCAGCAAGGAGCAGGCAAAGGGCATATCGATCGACGCAGCCATCGCCCGCGCAATTCCCGGCGTGGTCCCGTTGTTGGTGCTGGGCGTCGCGGCCGGACAAAGCAACCCGACGGCCTTCGTGTCGTCCGCCTGGTCCGGCGGCCGGCCAATCGCCGCCCAGTGCCGTCCGGAACTCGCCTACGAGTCGCTTTTCGGCAGCGTCGGCGCGAAGAAAAACACGTTCGCGAGCCGCCAGAAGCTGATCGACTTCATGCACGAAGACGTGAAGCGGCTTCGCTCCCAGATCGCCGGTCCCGAGCGTGAACTGGTGGACTCGCACGTCGAGGCGCTAGAGACGCTCACCCGGCGCGAAGGCGAACTGGGAAAGCGTTTCGCGTCCGGGGAACTGGCCCGGTTCGCTCCCCAACTCCCGCGCAACCCCGCTGAGAAAATGACGGAAATCATGGCCGCCCAATGCGACGTCGCCGCCGCCGCGCTGATCTCCGGCCTGACGAATGTCGTCACGATCACCTCGGGGCTTTGCGGTTTGAAGACGACTTACACCGGCCTCACCAACACGGGCGTCCACTTGATCGGCCACGGCACACCCGACCCGGAGTTGAAGCTCACGGGCTATCAGGTCCTGTCAAAATACCGGCGTTACCTAGCAGGACAACTCGCGCGCGTGCTCCACAAATTGCAAGCCACCCCCGAAGGCACCGGCACGATGCTCGACAACACGGTGCTGGTCTTCACGAGCGACAGCGCGAACTGGCAGCACTCACGAGGCGACAACTGGCCCTTTGTGCTCGTGGGAAATCTCGGGGGCCGTTTGAAGTCCGGCCAGTT
>CAMBZO010000044.1 GCA_945872195.1 Akkermansia muciniphila
ACTTCGCCCGGCATTTTTCCATTCGCTTTGCCCATCAGCATCGGCCCCGTCGTCACAAAACTCCTCCCCTCGCCCAATCCCTTCATCCACTTCTCATAACTGAACCCGCCTTCGCAATGCACATACACGCGGCTGAAACCCAGCGGCACGGGATGCACGCCGTTCGCCGTGCCCGCCGTGGGCTTGAGGCGGAAGCCGCAGTTGAGCAGCGCGTAGTAGGTCTCGAAGCCGTAGCGCGTCCACGCTTCCTCGGTGTCCGTGCCGCTGCCGTTGCCGGGCAGTTTCATCCACGCCGGCGCGGGCACGGCCCAGTTGCGCACGCCGAACTCGACGCGCCAGTGATGGTTGTTCGCCAGCTCGAAGAGGTCCGGCTTGAGCACCGGCACGATGGCGACGGACCACGGCCAGTTGTGCTTCTCCAAATCAATCAGCCCGCCCTCCGCGTGCGCCCGCTCGGACACGCGCCGCAGCGGGAACACCGGCACGTCGAACCGCTCCTTGTGCCCGAGGATGAGGAACGCGCCGAGCGTGTGGGCCTTCCCGCCGGAGCGGAAGATTTCGTATTCCGTGTTGCGCGGGAACCAGACGTGCGTCGGGTCCACGACCACGGGCTGCGCGCCGAAGTCGCCCTTCATGTTCCGGTCGCTAAGCGCGGGCGGCACCGTGTCCACCGTGGTCCAGTCAATCATCGGCAGCGCGACGTTCACGTCCTCGGCGAGCATCGCGGACGCCAGCTCGGCGGGCGCGCGGTGGTTGTGGGCGTCGCCGCTGAACCAGCCGCGCTCGGCCATGTTGACCCAGCGCTTGAGCGGCAGTTTCACCTCGACCGGCTTGGCCGCGACGGTGAACTGGTTCGTCAGCGGCAGATACTCCTTCCCGCGCTCGACGAGCGCGGTGTAGCTGCCCGGCGGCAGCTCCACGACCCATTGGTGCGCCGAGAGCGTGGTGTGATACTCGGTGGCGTTGGTGTTGAACCCGCTCCGTTTCTCGTAGCGCACGGCGTTACCGAACGGCGGGACGGACTTGGGGAAATGCCATTGGCCATCCGTGTCGCTGCGCAAGTAGAGCCGCGCGGCGACGGGCTTGCCGGTGGCCGCGTCCGTGATGTCGCCATAGACGGGGACAGTCTGCGCGACGGCAAGGCGAGTGGCGCACGTGAGGAGTAGGCAAAACGAGAGGCCCATGAGTGACTTGGTCATGCGGTGAATTTAGCCGCGCCTGCGTTGGCTGGAAGTCGAGAGTTTGCGCGGCGCGGACATTGGCTTGCCCGCGAATCACGCGAATCAACTAACTTCACGACACCTTGCAACTCTTCACCCGTGGTTATGCCTCGCCGTGAAAAACCCGGCGATGGCCCCACACAAATGGCCTTCCCACGAGATCGGTCCGGACTGCGGCAACACGCCGTAAAAGATCCCGCCGTAAGCCACGCCCACACCGACGGCTACAAACACCGCGCGCCAACTGTCCATCAGGAATCCCGCGACGAGCAGATACACGACCAGTCCGTAAATCACCGAGCTGGCCCCAATGTGGACCGTGAGTTGGCCGTTGGTCATGCCGCGCCCGATGAGCCAAGTCCCGATGCCACTGGCCAGCCAGATGAACGCCAGCGTGATCCACGGGTGATACTTGCGGTCCCAGAAGAGCAGCGTGAGCAGGACAAGGAGCGGCACGGAGTTCGCGAGCAAGTGCGCGGCGTCGCCGTGCAGCAGCGGGCTGAAGAGCAGGCCAATCAGCCCCCGCTGGTCTCGCGGCACGATGCCGAATCCGGCGAAGGAAACGTCCGCGGCGAGCTCGACCGCCTTGACGAAGAACATCACGCCCACCAGCAGGAAACTGGTTTGCAGTGCGGCGAGGAAGCCGGCGTGTCTGGAGCGTGCCATCCGGAGAGCGGACAGGAGTGCCGCTTTATTTGCCCAGCAGGTGTTCGATCACCATCTGGTCGAGCGCTTGATAGTTGCGGTCGGCGACGAGTGCTTGCGCGGCCTTCTCGTCGAAGCTGCGGACTTTCTCGAGCAGGCGGAGGAAGGTGCGGCGGCTGTTGGTGAGGTGGTCAAGCCAGTGTTTCTCTTTCGTGGTGCGGAAGGGATGCACGTCGAAGCAGACGTATTCTCCTCTGCGGCCGTAGCCGTTGCGTTCGAGCGAGCGGATTTGGTCGAACGCGCTGCGGAGGTTGGTGCAGCCGAACGGACGGTCCTGGTCATACTTGAGGCCGTTCTGGTCGTTGAGGTGGAGCGACCAGAGTTTCCCGAAGGCGCAGGCGAAATCAATTTCGTCCGCCGGGTCGAGGCCAGCGAGCGTGGCGTGCGCGCTCTCGATGAGGCACCCGACGCGCTTCGGATCGCGCGTGAGTTGGGCGATGGCGAGTGCGTGGCCGATGGTGGGAATGTAGGCGTGGTCCATCGGCTCGTTGGGCTTGGGCTCGATGGAGAGGCGGATGCGCTTGTCGTGGGCGAGCATCGCGTCGAAGGCTTCGACGAGCTGGTCCACGGCGCGGCGGGCGTTCTTGGCTTCGCGGATGTAGCTCCCTTCGCGGGCGAGCCAGAGGACGATGAGGTCGGTGTCGAGTTCGTGGGCGATGTCGATGCAGACCTTCGAGCGCTCGATGGCGTAGGCGCGGCACTTGGGGTCGTTGCTGGTGTAGCCGCCGTCAATGGTGTTCGGGTGGAACCACAGGCGCGGGGCGACCATTTCGGCGACGATGCCGAGGCCGTCGAGGCGCTTCTTGAGCTCGCGCGCTTCCTTGAGGATTTGCTTCGCAGACTTGTTCTCGAGGTCAGGCACCGCGTCGTCGTCGTGGAACATCATCGCGTCGAAGCCGTGCTTCTTGAGTTGCGCGAGCTTCCAATCGAAGGTCTGCGGCGAACGGACGGGTGGGCCGTAGGGATCTTGACCTTCGCTGATGTTCCAGGGGCCGAAGCAGAATTTGTAGGCGTGCGGTTTGGGCATATATCGGGGCGAAAAACTGGCGGAAGCGCGAGGTGAAGGAAAGCGCAAATCAGTTGAGAGGAGTCAGAAGGGCGCATTCGCGCACTGCCCCCGGAGCGCGGCGTTCACGCCGCAGAAGGCTCCGTGCGCAAGGCGAGGCGCCGATAACACCGAGAGATTCCAGTGCCACCCATCCCCCTGCGGCGTGAACGCCGCGCTCCTTCGGGGGCAGTGTCAAGATGCGCCCGAGTCAGAAAGATGGGGGCCGAAAGATGGAGAAAGAAAAAGGGCGTGACCTGTTGGCCACGCCCCGTTGAGTGGAGTTGAAGAACAGCGCCCGTTACTTCTTACCCTTCTTGGTGGGCAGGGGGACGGTGGCGATGGTCTGGAGGATGCGGCTGGCGATCTTGTAGGGGTCGCCCTGGGAGTTGGGCCGGCGGTCTTCGAGGTAGCCGCGGTAGTTGTCGTTCACGAAGCTGTGGGGGACGCGCACGGACGCGCCGCGGTTCGCGATGCCGTAGTTGAACTTGTCGATGGACTGCGTCTCGTGCAGGCCGGTGAGGCGGAGGTGGTTGTCCGGGCCGTAGACGGCGATGTGCTCGTTCTTATATTTGTCGAACGCGGCCATGAGCGTCTCGAAGTATTCCTTGCCGCCGACTTCGCGCAGATGCTTGGTCGAGAAGTTGGAGTGCATGCCGGAGCCGTTCCAGTCCACGTCTTTGCCGAGGGGCTTGCAGTGCCAGACGACGTCCACTTCGAATTTCTCGCAGAGGCGCATGAGGAGGTAGCGGGCCATCCAGACTTGGTCGGCGGCGTTCTTGGAGCCTTTACCGAAGACTTGGAATTCCCACTGGCCCTTGGCCACTTCGGCGTTGATGCCTTCGTGGTTGATGCCGGCGTCGAGGCAGAGGTCGAGGTGCGTGTCCACAATCTCGCGGGCGATGGAGCCGACGTTCTTGTAGCCGACACCGGTGTAGTATTCGCCCTGCGGGAAGGGGAAGCCCGCGTCCGGGAAGCCGAGGGGCTTGCCGTCCTGATAGAGGAAATACTCCTGCTCGAAGCCGAACCACGCGCCGGGGTCGTCGAGGATGGTCGCGCGGGCGTTGCTCGGATGCGGGGTCTTGCAATCGGGCATCATGACTTCGCACATGACGAGGACGCCGTTCTTCTTCGTGGAGTCGGGGAAGACGGCCACGGGTTTGAGCATGCAGTCCGAGGTGCGGCCTTCAGCCTGGCGCGTCGAGCTGCCGTCGAAGCCCCACATCGGGAGCTGTTCGAGTTTCGGGAAGCTCGCGAACTCTTTGACTTGGGTTTTGCCGCGGATGTTTGCGACGGGTTCGTAGCCGTCGAGCCAGATGTATTCGAGTTTGTATTTCGCCATGTGCGTGATGGTTTTCTGTTCTGTTTGCGCGACACAAAGAAGCTCCGCTTCCGTGTAGGTCGCTTGGTCCTGAGTTCAGCAGGGCCAATGCCACGGGGCAAGGGTTTTTCAACGCCAACGGGGCGAAGTGCGTTGCGCCCTTGTTTGCCAAGGGTTTTGCACGGGCTGAAGTTTTTGGGGTGAGGCCAGCGGGTCGGCGGCGGCTGGCTAGAATTAGACAAGCTGCGCAATCCGGATGGCGCGGCTTTGCAACTTGGCCCCGGTTCGCCATGCTGCGCCCCGTGTCCGCCGAGACCCGGTGGACCGGGCCGCTATGCTGACTGTCAAAGACACGCTCCGGGCGACGGTGAACCTGACCTTCGATGGCCGGGTCATCAAGGTCTTCCACGGGCCGAGCGCGCCGGAGCGCTTCGCGAACGAGGTGCGGCTGCTGCGGCTGCTGGAGGCGCGCGGCTGCGGGTTTGTGCCCCGGCTGCTGGAGGCGGACGCGGCCAAACTCCGCATCGTCACCACGAACTGCGGCGCGCGCGTGGAGCATTTGGACGCGGCGCGCACGCGGGAGCTGTTCGCCGAGCTCGAGCAGTTCGGCGTGCGGCACGACGATCCGGAGCTGCGGAACGTGACTTACCGGCAGACCGACGGGCGGTTCTGCGTGATTGATTTCGAGCTGGCCACGGTGCTGCCGGGCTTTCAGTAATCTCCTCCCATGATGCAACCCCCACGCGAAACTGCGACCGGCGCGCGCCTGAAATGGTCGGGCCGCACCGACCGCGGCAAGGTTCGGCCCAACAACGAGGACGCCTTCCTCGGCCTCCAGTTCGATGCGCGGGAAGTTCACCACCTGGGCAAGCTCGGGGAAGCCGCGACGAGCGCGCACGACTTTGCCTTTGCGGTGAGCGATGGGATGGGCGGGGCGAAGGCCGGGGAATACGCCAGCCGCATCGCCGTGGAGAAAATCACCAAGCTCCTCCCGCGCTCCTTCCACCAGTCCGCTACCGGGCTGGCCGCCGGCTTCGGCGACGTGCTCACGGAGCTGTTCACTCAAGTCCACCGGGCGCTGGTCTATCAGGGCGAGAGCTACGACGAGTGCCGAGGGATGGAGGCGACCTTGAGCTTGTGCTGGTTCACGCCCGGCTGGCTGTATTTTGGTCACATTGGCGACAGCCGGATTTACTACCTGTCGAAACGGGAAGGCACCATCAAACAACTCAGCGAGGACGACACGCACGTGGGTTGGCTCTTCCGCAACGGGCAGCTCAATGAACGCGAGGCGCGCAATCATCCGCGCCGCAACGTGCTCCAGAAGGCGCTGGGCGGCGGCAATCAGTTCGTGGACCCGCAGGTGGGCGCGGTGGCCTACGAGCCGGGGGACATCTTCCTCCTCTGCACGGACGGGCTGACGGAGGGGCTTTACCCGCACCAACTCGTCGAGCTGCTGCGCGCGCCCGAGTCCGCCGGCGTGGGCACTGACACGGCGCGCCGTCTGGTGGACGCGGCGCTGGCGAATGACGGGCGCGACAACACGACGGCGCTGGTGATTCAGGCGGGGTGAGTCGGGTGAAAAGCCCGACCTACCGAGCGGCCCCGTTCGTTTCCATTGGAATCCCCCCTGAACCACCGGCAAGGGGACGAGCAGGAGTAGGATCAGGATTACGAGCAGGAAGGGAAGGCGTTGCGTTCCTCCTGCTCGTAATCCTGATCCTAATCTTGCTCCAACTGCGTGAACTCAAGCGCTTCATGATCCCCACGTTCGGATTTCGGCCCGTGGAGCCTGCCCCAAAAAAGAACCCGCCGCACCGGGTGCATCCGGGGCGGCGGGTCTTGCAGCGAGCGGAGGCTTAACCGTGGTAGCCTTCTTCGCCGTGTTCCGCGAGGTCGAGGCCGATGGTCTCGGTCTCTTCCGTCGGGCGCAGGCCGACGAGGGCCTTCACGATGTAGGCGATGACGGCGGTGGCGACGACGGCCAGCACGATGGTGATGGCCATGGCCTTGAGCTGCTCGATCCAGAGGCCGTTGCCGACGAGCTCGAAGAGCTTGTTGGCCTTCGCGTAGGCATTGGCGTCGGTGAGGTTCGCGTTCACTTCCTTCACAGCGAGGACACCGGTGAGCAGCGCACCGAGGGTGCCGCCGATGGCGTGGATGCCGAAGGTGTCGAGCGCATCGTCATACTTGAAGAGCTGCTTGAGCTTGGTGCAGGCGAAGTAGGGGATGATGCCCGCCAGCACGCCGATGATGACCGCGCCCTTGGCGTTCACGAAGCCTGCCGCCGGGGTGATGACCACGAGGCCGGCGACCGCGCCGGAGCAGAAGCCGAGGATCGAGGGCTTGCCGCGCAAGACCCATTCCAGCATGGGCCAGACGAACGCCGCGACCGCCGCCGCGAGCGTGGTGGTCAGGAAGGCGTTGCCGGCGATGCCGTCAGCCGCGACCGCCGAGCCGGCGTTGAAGCCATACCAGCCAACCCAGAGCATGCCCGTGCCGACTGCGACGAGCGTCATGCTGTGCGGCTGCATCGCGGTTTTGCCGTGGCCCAGGCGCGGCCCGAGGATCAAGCAGAGCACCAGCGCGCTCCAGCCTGAGCTCATGTGGACCACGGTGCCGCCGGCGAAATCAATCGCGCGGATTTTGGCATCGCCATTCCACACGCCGTTCATCAGGCCGTCCACGCCCCACACCATGTGGGCGAGCGGGAAATACACCGCGAACATCCACAGCGCGACGAACAGCAGGACGGCGGAGAACTTCATGCGCTCCGCCACCGCGCCGACGATCAGCGCCGGGGTGATGATCGCGAACATGAGCTGATACATGGAGAACACGTTCTGCGACACCCATGCGGAGTAGTCGGTGTTGGGCGCGCCCGTTACGCCCTCGAGGAACGCGAACTTCCCAAAGCTGCCGAGGTAGGGCGAACCCGCCGAGAAGACGAGGCTGTAGCCGCAGACGAACCACAGGATCGTCACGAGGCCCGCGATGCCGAAGCACTGCGCGACCACGGACAGGACGTTCTTCTTGCGCACGAGGCCGCCGTAGAAGAGCGCGAGGCCCGGCAGCGTCATGAACAGCACCAGCGCGGCGCACACCATCATGAAGCCGTTGTGGCCGGGGCCGGCAACGTCGTCGAGCTTCGAGGTCACGTTGGCCTTGGCGTCGGCGGATCCACGCGCGCCGTTGACAATGTAGGCTTCGAGGTCAGCGATCCGCTGGGAGTCGCTGGGGTCGGCTTTCTTGGGCGGTTCCGATGCCTTCGCAGCGGCGGGGGCAGCCGCAGGCGCTGCGGGCGGGGCTTGGGCGAGCACCGGCGTCGTCAGCAGGCCGAGGAGGGTGAGGGAGAGAATCAGTTTCTTCATGTTCAGTGTGTGTTCAGTGGTTTTTGGTTGGCGGGTTAAACAGCGGCGTCGCCCTTCTCGTCGGTGCGGATGCGGATGGCGTCGTCCACGGCGGAGACGAAGACCTTGCCATCACCGATCTTGCCGGTCTTGGCGGCCTTCACGATGGCGGCGACGGCGGCGTCCACTCGGCCGTCGGGCAGCACGAGTTCGAGCTTAATCTTGGGGAGGAAGTCCACGGTGTATTCCGAGCCGCGGTAGATTTCAGTGTGGCCCTTCTGGCGGCCAAACCCCTTCACCTCGGTGACGGTCATGCCCTCGACTCCGATGTCGCTCAGGGCGTCCTTCACTTCCTCCAGCTTGAACGGTTTGATGATGGCTTCGATTTTCTTCATTGGGTGTCTTTCGCTCTGGCGGCGCGGCGGGAAGTGCTGGCGAAATCCCGCGCGCGTCCGCCGGACGGATCGCGTTTGTTGACTGTAGGTGACCAGCGCACGGGTCTTTAGCAACGGCGATGCCAGCGGAACTGGAAAGTTTATCACCGGCGAAATCGCCTTTGTTTCCTAGGCTTTCAGTGAGGTTGGTAAAATGGCTGCTCAATTTCATGAACGGTTTGCTGTGCGGAATCGCACGGGCTGGCTTTTTTTAACCAGCAGCCCAACTTTCGTCCGCCACTGAAAACAAGGTGTCTCCTCTCGCCTGCCGCAGCTCCGAATCCGCGCGCTTGAAAGGCCGCCCAAACTCGCCTTAACTCACCGCCCCGTGAGCTCCGACAACGAACCCCCAGCGCCCACCGGTGCCGCTTGTCCACAGCCGGAGCTGTGCTCGCTCGACGCCGTGAAGCCCGGCGTCTCCGTCCGCATCAAGCAGCTCAACGGCTCGGCGGAGTTGACCAGTCGGCTGCGCGAGATGGGCTTCTGCGAGGAGCAGCGCATCAAGCTCCTGATGAACCACACCAACATCATCTGCCAGGTCTGCAACGCCCGCCTGGGCATCAGCTCCCAGCTCGCCAAGTCCATCATGGTCGAGCGCATCCCCGCGCCCGCCGCCAAGCCCAAGCCGACCTGACGCTTGCGCAACCCACCGGAAACAATTCGCAAGCCGCCGCAAGCGAATGCCCCGGCCACCGCCCAGTCTCTGCCCATGTAAAAACGTTTCACCGCACCGCCATGCCCGCCGCCTCCCTCCAACCGCTCACGTCCCTCGCTCTCGGCACCACCGCCAAGGTCGCGGCCATCAACGTTCCTGCCGCCGACAAGTCCCGGCTGATGGAGATGGGCCTGCTCGTCGGCACGGCGGTCGAGCTCGTGCGCTTCGCCCCGCTGGGCGACCCGGTGGAAATTAAAGTGCGCGGCTACAACCTTACGCTGCGCAAGCACGAGGCGGAGCTGATTCTGGTGAAGGCCAAGTGAAGGCGCCCTTGCGTTGAATCCGATGCCCGACTCCCCCCAACTCCACGTCGCGCTGACCGGCAACCCGAACTGCGGGAAGACCACACTCTTCAACGCGCTCACCGGCCTACGCGCGAAGGTCGGCAACTACGCAGGCGTCACCGTCGAGCGCAAGGAAGGCGCGCTCAAGGGCGCGGAGGGCATCACCATCCTCGACCTGCCGGGCACTTACAGCCTCAGCCCCAAGTCGCTCGATGAGGAAGTCTCGCGCGACATCCTCTTCCACCGGCTCGACGACGTGCCCGCGCCGGCGCTGGTGGTCGTGGTCGTGGACGCCTCGAATCTGGAGCGCAACCTCTACTACGCCACGCAAGTCATCGAGCTGGGCTACCCGACGATTCTGGGGCTGAACATGACCGACGTGGCCGAGCAGAACGGCCACACGGTGAACGCCGCCGCGCTGGCGCAGCAACTCGGCGTGCCTGTGCTCCCGCTCATCGCGAGCGTTGGCGAAGGCGTCGCCGCGCTGACGCAGGAAATTGTCGCGACGCTCGGTAGGAGACGAGGTGACGAGGCTCTCAGTCAGAAGTCTGAATCGGCGCTCTTCGGTGCCCAGCCCGCCGCCTTCGCCGCCGAGCTTTCCGTCCTCTCCACTGCGCTCGTCAAAGCCTTTCCGCGCCGCTGGACCGCCCCGCAGGCTGAGGCGCTTCTCCTGCTCTCCGACGACAAAGCCCTCGCCAGCAGCACCGCCCATTACCCCGCCGAGTTGGCCGCCGCCGTCACCGCCGCGCGCGCCCGGCTCGAAGCCGCTGGCGTGGACTGGCGCACCGTGGCCATCGAAGCCCGCTACGCTCGCATCGCAGACATCATCGCCGCGAGCGTCACCGAGGAGGTCATGACGCACGAGACGATGAGCGACCGGCTCGACCGCGTGTTCACGCACCGCGTCTGGGGCATCGCGATTTTCGTCGGGCTGATGTGGCTGCTGTTCCAGAGCATCTTCACGTTCGCGAAGGTGCCGATGGATTTCCTCTCGAACACCGTGGACGGCTTCGGCGGCTGGGTCGGCGGCCTCATGGCTCCCGGTGACCTCAACGACCTGCTCGTCAACGGCGTCATCAAAGGCGTCGGCGCGGTCGTTATCTTCCTGCCGCAGATTCTGCTGCTCTTCCTCTTCATCAGCCTGCTGGAAGACACCGGCTACATGGCGCGCGCGGCCTTCCTCATGGACCGCCTCATGTCGCGCGTGGGCCTGCACGGCAAGAGCTTCATCCCCATGCTGAGTTCCTACGCGTGCGCCATCCCCGGCATCATGGCGGCGCGCACCATCGAGACGCCGAAAGACCGGCTCGTGACCATCCTCGTCGCGCCGCTGATGAGCTGCTCCGCGCGTCTGCCGGTCTATGCCGTGCTCATCGCCGCGTGCGTGCCGGACCTCAAGCTCGGCGGCGTCATCGGGCTGCAAGGGCTGACCATGCTCTCGATGTATCTGCTCGGCACGGTGATGGCGCTGGTGATGGCGTGGGTGTTCAAGAAGACGCTGCTCAAGGGCGAGACGCCGATGCTCATCATGGAGCTGCCGCCCTACAAACGCCCCGTGGCCACGACCATCCTGCGCCACATGTGGGACCGCTCGAAGCTCTTCCTCCGCCGCGCCGGCACGGTGATTCTGGGCATCAACATCGTGCTGTGGTTTCTGGCGACGTATCCGAAGAACGCGGAGCTAGAGCAGAAATTCGAGAACCGGCGAAGCGAACTTGTTCAGACTGTCCGACCGGGTATTACTGACAAGAGGGCAGTCGAAACGGAAATTGCACAGCTAAAGATGGTTTTCAAAGATCTCTCCACGAACGCGATTACAACCGTGTTTCCGGACAACCACGTCGCGTTAGGCGCGCTTTATGAAAAGCTCGAAGCGTTGGAGAAAGAGGAGCAGGGCGCGAAACTCCGCCACTCCTTCGCCGGTCGCCTCGGCCACCTGATTGAACCCGCCATCGCGCCGCTGGGGTTCGACTGGAAGATGGGCATCGGCATCGTCGCCAGCTTCGCCGCGCGCGAGGTCTTCGTGAGCACCATGTCCGT
>CAMBZO010000045.1 GCA_945872195.1 Akkermansia muciniphila
AAATGCCAGAGGGCTTGCTTCAAGGGAATCAGCCACTCCGCCCATACGGCTTGGACCTTGTCCATTTCCAGCATCTCGCCACTGGCCTTTGCCACGTCGAGCTCGATCCGCTCTGATTCGGCCGTCAGCTTGCGCAACCGCTCGCGGTCGATCGCGGCCAGCACGTCCGCATCGTGGCCGGCCAGCGCGTCGAACACTTGCTTGATCGTGTAGGACTTGCCCTTCCCAATCGGCAGGCCGGCGGCCACCAAACGGCGGCGGACCGTCCGGCGATTGATGCCAAACTCCGTCGAGGCGAGTTCAAGGGTGAGGTTCATTTTTGCTCTGGTGAGGCAGACTGGTGGGGAGTGTCGCTAGTTTTGCGTCGCAGGCATGAAAGCCGCGACCTTGGCCCCCTTGGGAAGAACCTTTGAAATTAAAGGGTGGGGGTGCGCCAAAGACGCGGAGCATAATCTCTTGCAAGCGTCGGGCAATCGCGGCACCGGACGGGAAGCCTTTGGCGTCAACGGACGCGGCCTCGGGGCGGGTAGCGCGTTGGCGGGCGGTTTTCACGATGCGATGCCTTTCAGTTTGCCACGCTTGCTCGCCCGCTCCTTCGCCAGCAGCGCGTCAATACGCGCGCTGATTTTTTGCTCCTCCGCAGCCGTGTAAGCCGGCCCTGCCCCATCCTCCATCAGGACCAAGATGTCGTCCCGGTCCACGGAGGGCGGCAGCGGGTAGCAGTTGGCTTCCTCCAGGCGCTTGCGAACGGTGCGCCATGACCGGCCCGTCGCGCGGACTATCTCATCGAGGCTCCGAAACGGTTTTATGATGTTGACGCGACTTTTTTTGGTTTGCATGGGGAGTGGTCGTGGTGTGTTGGTAACCTGGTGCAGGAGGGGTTCAAGGACACGCTGAACCTGGGGGTCTGGGCGGTCATGCGGGCGGGTGGGGCAAGGTTGAGGTGCCGAGTTTGCCGAGTTTCAAAAGCTGTTTTGACTAAACCTCTCATACTACTCTCCGTGTAGGGGGTTTAGGGAAACTGGCCTTTCAAACTCGGCAAACTCGGCAGACTTGAAAGCGAAGACGGTGAAGCCCTTGCGGTCTGGCTGCTTCGTTGCCGTCGCCAGCGCCTTTTCCAAGTGCGGCCAGAGGGCGGCGAGCCTCTTGCCGAGCCGCCTAGGTGAGAGCGGGCGGGCTTCGTTCAACGTCGGGTCAACCTCGCAGAGCTTTGGCACCAGTTCAGCAGCCGTGCCGGTGAAAGCGCCGGCGGCGCGGAGGTAGGCGAGCAACGCCACCGCAATCGGGTCGTTTTCGAGACAGAACGCGCTCTTGTCCACCTCCGCTTGCTGCAAGGCGGCGACGCACTCGGCTTCTTTGCCAAGCGCCCGGCCGATCTTAACGGCGAACGCGGCGAAGTCTGGGTGTCGCTGATTCAAGCCCCCCGGTGTCGGGTTGGTGTCCGCGAGCGCCTTCCGCAGCGTGTCGGCGACGTGCGACAGCGCGCCGTCCCGCGCCGCAAGGATTTCATCGGTCAACTTCGTGTCACTGGTCGCGCCGGCACGCCGGCACAGGCGAAGCAGCAAGAGCCGGTCGGCCAGTCCCGCGTCGCTCGCAAAAGTCGGGTTGGCGGTCGTGACAGCAATCCAAGCCCGTGCCCGCAGGACGACTGTCTCCGAATTCGTGTAGAGCCGTCGGCGCTGACTGCAACCGTCGGTCGCAGCATTTGCGAGCGCGTCGGCGAGCCATCGGCAACGGGTGTCCGCGTTGTCGAGGGTGAACAAGCCGCCTTGGTCAATGCTCGGCCAGAAATGCCCTTCGGACTCCTCCTCAACTTTCGCGGCGATGAAGGGTAGGCCGTAAAGCTCGGCAATCCCTTTGGCGAGCCGGGTCTTGCCGCTGCCTACTTCGCCGGCCAGACAGAGCGGCGGCTTGCTGCGCGGGTTGGTGGGCATCGAGTAGAGCCAGAGTCTCAGCAGGTCCGGCCCGTGCTCCGCGTCGCAATGCGTGTCGCGAAACAGGCTGCACGTCACGAAAGGGTCGTGCGGGTCTGTCAGTTTCCAAGGTGCGAGTGTCTTGCCCACAGGGAACAGCACCCCGTCAGTGCCGTTGTCCACAAGGTTGACACCGCTGGCCGTTATTTTCACGGCAGCGCCGTCGCCTGCGCTCAGGTAGAAGGCACCTTCACGGGCTGCCCAAAAACTCTCCGGCAAAATGCCGGTCGTGTGCGGGCCGCTCAGGGCCGCAGTCTCGACGGAAGAGCGGACGAAGTTAAAAACCGTGTCGGCCCGGTTCACCGCGAGCCATGACGAAAGCCATGCGGTGAAACCGTCACTGCGAATTCGTTCCAATCGCTTCCGCTCGCCGTCGAAGAACATCGCGCTGTCGAAGTCGCGCAAGTCGGCGTGAAAGAAAAAGCGTCCGCGTTGGGCGAGCGCCTGCACCACTGCCTCGCCGATGAGCCGCCGTTTTTCCGGCAGGCAGAGTTCCTTGTCCGTCAGCAGGCCGATGATGGTCCCGCGAATGTCTCCGGCGTCGCTGGTGGGGCTTCCCGTCGGGGTCGTCGGCGGCGACTGCGCGAGGGGCGGAGCGGGCTGCCATTCCGGGGCGGCGTTCATCAGCAGCGTCAGGACATTATCGGTCCCACCCGCGGCGAAGTAGTCGGCGGCGTCCTTCACCGTGCGCCCACCCACGTCGGGACACTCGATGATCTTCACGCTGGCCGCGACGCCTTGCAGCTTGGCCGCCACGAGCGCGGCGTGGTCGCGGCCTGGCTTGTCCTTGTCTGCGATGATGGTCACGGACACGCCTCGCAGGGTCCTGATGTAGTAGTCGAGCCATTTGCCCGCCCCGCCGGGGTTGCACGTCGCCGTGAAGCCGTGTTTGACGAGCGCGAGCACGTCCTTCTCGCCTTCCGCCAAAACCACGCGCCAGCCTTGGGCAGCGGCCTCCGCGACTTCCGGCAGGCGGAACAACACCTTGCACGTCCCCTTCGTGCTCCAAGCCCAGCCGCCCGGCTCGGTGGGGTCGGGGCGGCGCTGGCGGAAGTCCTTCGGTTCAAGTCGGACAACCTGAAAGAGCAGTTTCCCGCCCTCGTTGTGGTAATCATACGTTGCGACAATTTCCCCCCTGCCGCCCGTTGTGCCGTTGCGCTTCGCTGTCACGGGAAACAGGTCGGCCATCTTCAAGCCCCGCGCCTTCAACACGTCCTCCGTCGCGCAACCGGCAAAGCACTTCACCAGCACCTTGCCACCATCGCCTTCCGCCAAGCTCAAGCTGGCCGCGCCGTCATTGTGTGCGGGACAGCGAGCCATGAATCCTTCGCCAGACTTCTTGACGCCTTCAAGGCGGGAAAGAAACTCTGTCAGGTTCATCGCGAGTTGACCTTTCCCTTGGCCGCGTTGCGCATCGCCGTGGCGAGCACGCCGGAGGTGATGAGGTTCGTCAGCTCGCTTCGGCTGAAGAACACCACCTTGCCGACGCGGTGAAGCCGAAGGCCAAGCTCCCCGTAGTGCCTTATTGTGTTGGGCGCCAGGTCCACCTCGCGCTTCGCCTTGGAGAGGCGCACGAGGTCGAAGTTTGTCAGTGGTGCTACAGTTGCAGTGCTCATAACTATTGAGCACTGTGCGCCGTCGTGCGTCCTCGAATCTAGGACTGGAGAACTGAAACTCAGTTCGCTTTCTTGAGTTTCAATTTAGGCAGAGGCTTTCTTCCCCGCTTGTCTGGCAAATACTTCAACCCCATCTCGTCAGCCCATCGGCGGAACTGTGTGATGCCAATCGGCTTGCCGGTCTGACGTTCAATTTCAACGCGCCACACTTCGGCTGTGTGGTGCCATCCGCCCTCAACGTCACGACCCTCTTTCTGACATAGTGCCATGATGCCGATTGTGTGCCTCACAATGTCCAGCGGTTGCGCGTGTCGCTCGATTGCGTCCGCCAGTTTTCGGAGGAACGTCCCATCGCCCAACTTGATAGCCTTGGTGATTCGAGGCTCGAGCATGGACATGAACATGTCACACAGTTGACCGGAACCATCTCGCTTAAGGCCATCGGCAAAATTCTCTGGCGACGAATGCACGGCAAAGTGATGCCAAAACTTCACGAAGCTGGTGGCTCCTTTGTCGAAGTCGGTTCCATAGAGCGCCGCGAGCGCTCGCCTCTCGGCGGTGAGTTGGACCAGTTCCTTAACCGACAGGAGTTTCTTCTTTTTCATAGTGTCACCTCCGGCAGCGCGGCAATGGCCTTGGCGAGAGTCGCCGTGTCGGTGTGCGTGTAGAGGTCGCTGATGGCGTCGGAGTGGTGCCCGGCCAGTTCCTTCGCCACGGCCTGCGTCCCGCCCGTCGCCTTCAAGAGCGTCACGAAGGTGTGCCGCAGGCTGTGAAACGAAATCGGCGAGACGGTGCGCGGCCCGCCTGCCTTGGCCTTCGCCCGGTGCGACCGCGCGGGCACCAGTCCGCAGGTTGTCAGGAGGTCGTAAAACTGGTTCCCGAATCCACCCGACCCGCTGCGCTCGTAACGCTCCGACTGTTCCGGCCAGATGGCTTCTCCCGGCTTCACCTTGCCCGCACTGGTGCGCAGCGCGGCCAGCATGGAGCGGAGCGCGGGGCGCAAGGGCACTTGCACGGCGCGGCCCGTCTTGCCTTGCGTCAGCCGCAGGACGTTCTCCTGTAGGTCCACCGCTCCCCACGTCAGGCAAATGAGGTCGCCCATCCGCTGCCCGGTGTAGAAGCCGGCCAGCACGAGGTAGCGCCAGAAGTCATCGGGGCACTTGGCGAAGATGGTGCGCAGCTCAGTGAGGGTGAAGGCCCGCTTGCGGCCCTTCTCCGCGCGGCTCAGTTTGCTCGCCTTCACCGCCGCGCAAGGATTCGCGCTCAAGTGTTCCTCGCCGATCTCCCGCAGGAAGAACATGGAGAGAATCTTCCGTTCAAGGTTCAGCGTGCTCCCGCTGCGTGCGGCGCGGCGCTGGTTCAGGAACTGCCGGATTTGCTCCGGTGTCACCTCTTCGACCATCGGCCCCTTGTCACCCGCTCCAAGGAACGTGGCGAAGCCGTCCGCCACGGTGCGGTAGCGAGCCATCGTCTCCGGTGTGGTGGAAGATTCGCACTCCGTCATCCAGCTCACCAGCGCGGCCTTGACGGTCACGCGGGGACGGGACCGTTGGGACATGGACTGATAAACGGCGTCGAGGGATGCGCCGCTGGCCTTGGCTGAACTGAGCGTGTCCACCGCCGCGAGTTGCCTCTGCGCGTCGGCCTTGGATCTGCACTTAGTAGACTTGGCGTGGAGCTTTCCGTCGGGGGTCCGCCAGCCGAGCCACCAGTAGTCCGAGTTGCTGCGTTCATAGAGCCAAGCCATGGGGGGAGAGTAGGTGTAAGCAGAATGTAAGCAAATACTATCGTTCAAGACTGTTCAGCATGGTTAAATGCTCAGCAAAACAGCATATTTTCAGGGGGGAATAGTTACGAGGGTTCGATTCCCTTCACCCGCTCCACTCTCCAACCCCACTGTTCAACCCTTCACTTCAGACTTCTGCCCCTCCGCTTTTCCCGTCATCCTTTCCCCAATGTCACTGGCACCGTTTATCGCCTGGCTGGGTGTGCTCGGCTTTGCGTCGGCCAGCTTTTTCTTCGCGCTGGCGGAGACGGCGCTGTTCTCGCTGGGCAAGTGGCGCGCCCGGCAGCTTGCGGAGCGGTCGCCGGGGCTGGGCGGGTCCGTGGCCGCGCTGCTGAATGAGCCGCAGGACTTGCTCGCCACCATCGTCCTGGGCAACACCCTCGCGAACTCCGGACTGATCGCGCTCGCGCTCTGGGTGGGCCTCGACAAGCAGGGCGCACACGTTGGCCTCACCCTGGCCGGCGCGTTCCTGCTCATCCTGCTGGGCTGCGAGGTGGTGCCTAAGACGCTCGCGGTGCGCATGCCCGAGGCGTGGGCGCTGCGCGTCGCGGGGCCGATGACGTTCCTCGTGCGGCTGTCGCGGCCGCTGCGGCAGGTGGCGCAGCGGATGAACGAGGCGTTGCTCCGCGTCTTGATTCCCAAGTCCATCACACCGCAGGTCACGCTGACAGACGCAGACTACAAGGAGCTGATTGAGCTGGCCTTCCATCAGGGCACGCTCGCGGCGTCGGAGAAGGAAATCATCCTGCAAATCATCCAGCTCGACCGGCGCACGGCGAAGGACGTGATGCGCCCGCGCGCGCGCATGGCAGCGATCCCCGATGATTTGTCGGTCGAGGAGATGGTCGCGGCGGCGCGGAAGTTCGGCCACGAGCGGCTGCCGCTTTACGACGAGTCGCCGGACACCATCGTGGGCATTCTGAACTGCCGCGCGCTGTTGCTGGACCCGAACGGCGACCTGGCGGATGCGATTGAGTTTCCCTCTTTCGTGCCGGAGAGCATGAACCTGCTGCAGCTCCTGAGCGCGTTGCAGCGGCAGCGGCGCGGGCTGGCGATTGTGATGGATGAGTTCGGCTCCACCGCCGGACTGGTCACGATGGAGGACATCATCGAGGCCATCGTCGGAGAAATCCGCAGCGAGGGCGAAGCGCCCGGCTTCGTGATGGAGCAACTCGCCTCGGGCCGCTGGCGCGTGAACGGCACGATGCGCGTGGAAGATTTTCGCCGCGAGTATCCCGAGCTAGGCGACGTGCCCGGCGTGGACACGATGGGCGGCCTGCTCGTGGCGCTGAAGGAAGTCGTGCCGCAACCGGGCGAGTCCGTGGTCTTCGGCGGCGTGCGGCTGACGGCGCACGCGGCGGACGAACGGCGCGTGCGCGAGGTGTTGGTGGAACGGGTGAAAGGAGGCGCGTGATGTTGTGGGCGCTGTTCATCCCGGTGCTGCTGCTGTGCCTGGCGGTGTCGTTCATCCTGTCCGGCATGGAGGTGGGCGTGCTGGCGCTGAACCGGTTGCGCATCCGCAACCTGATGCGCAAGGGCGGTCGTCGCGCGCGGCTCTTGCACGGCTGGCTGGAACAGCCGGAGAACTTCCTGTGGACCATCCTCGTCGGCAACACGCTGGCGAACTTCCTCGGCGGCGGGCTGGTGGTGTATGCGTTGCACCGGCAGTTCAAGGAAGCGCCCGGCTGGTTCGCGCTCTGGGTGCTGGTGATGGCGCTGCTCTTCTACGTCTGGTGCGAGCTGCTGCCCAAGATGCTGTTCACGCGCTACCCGAACCGGCTCACGCTGCTGGTCGCGCCGTTCTTCCGGCTGATTCATTTCCTGCTTCGCCCGCTGGTGGGCGTGACCACGACGTTGAGCGACGGGCTACTGCGCTGGACCGGCGGACGGGTCTTCACCGGACACTTGTTCGCGAACCGCGATGAACTGCGCCGCCTGATGCAGGAGTCCGCGCAGGGCATGACCAGCGAGGAACGGGTGCTGATTAACCGCGTGCTGGATTTGCAGAATCTCACCGTGCGTTCGGTCGCCGTGCCGTGGGCGAAGGTCGTGACCGTCGAGACCACGACGCCGATGAAGAACGTGATGGAGCTGTTCCGGCAGCGGCAGTTCACGCGGATGCCAGTGTGCGAGTCGCGCACGGGCCGGGCGCGGGTGGCGGGCGTCTTAAGCCTCGGGCGGCTGTTGTTTCAGTCGGAAGTGGACGAGCGCAAGCTGGCGGCGGACTACTTGCAACCGGCGCTGTATCTCGACGAGGAGTTGCGCTTGGAAGATGCCCTGCGCGCGATGCAGCGCAGCGGGCAGCGACTGGGCATCGTGCTGGCGCGTGACCAGAGCGAACTGGGCGTGGTGAGCTTGGAGGACATTCTGAAGGCCGTCTTCGGGGAGGTGAGCCTGTGACCGGCGAGGAGATATTTTCCATCCTGCTCAAGGTGCTCGCCGTCTTGGTGCTCGTGGGGTTGAACGGCTTCTTCGTCGCGGCGGAGTTCGCGCTGGTGAAGGTGCGCGACACACAGCTTCAGCCTCTCATCGCGCAGGGCAACCGCCGCGCGCGCATGGCGCAGCACATCCTGCACAATCTCGACGCCTACCTGAGCGCGGCGCAGCTCGGCATCACGCTGGCGAGCCTAGCGCTGGGGTGGATCGGCGAGCCCATCTTCGAGGCGCTGTTGCATCCGGTCTTCGGCTGGCTCGGCTGGGCGGGCGACGACTGGCTGCGGGTGCGCTCGGGGATTGCCTTCGCAGTCGGGTTCTCCGTCATCACGTTTCTGCACATCGTGGTGGGCGAGCAGGCGCCGAAATCCTTCGCCATCAAAAAGCCCCTGCCCATGGCATTGTGGGCGGCGTATCCGCTGCGGTGGTTTTACGTCATCGCGTATCCGTTCATCTGGGTGCTGAACCACAGCGCGCTCTGGCTGCTGGGGCAGGTGGGCATCGCGGTCGCGTCCGAGCACGACGGCGCGCACTCGGAGGAGGAATTGCGGCTGATGTTCGACGCCAACCAGCGCCACGCGGGCGGCTCGAAGCTGGGCCGGGAGATTGTCCTCAACGCGCTGGACCTGCGCCACCGCGTCGCGCGCGAGGTCTTGCGGCCGCGCGCGGAAATCAGCGTGCTCGACACGCGGGCGAGCATGGCCGAGTGCCTTGAGCTGGCGGAGAAGACGCGTTACTCGCGCTTCCCGCTGTGTGAGGACGGGGACTTGGACCGCACGCTGGGCGTCGTCCACATCAAGGACTTGTTCGCGATGCGGCTGAAGGCGCAGAGCGGCGCGGACCTGGTGGCCGTGGCGCGCAAGCTGGTCTTCGTGCCGCCGATGGCCCGGCTCGAGGGGCTGTTGCAGTTGTTCCTCGACCGCAAGCTGCACATGGGGCTGGTGGTGGACGAATACGGCGGGACAGTCGGCCTCGTCACTTTGGAGAACATCATCGAGGAAGTCGTCGGGCAGATTCAGGACGAGTTCGACCAGGAGAAACCGCTGCTCCAGAAGACCGGCGAGAACGTCTGGGACGTGGACGGCGCGCTGCCGTTGCACGAGCTGGAGGAGCTGGTGGGCGAGGAGTTGGCCGAGGAGGCGATCACGACGACAAGCGGCTTCGTGACGCGGCGGCTGGGTGGCTTCGCGAAGGAGGGCGACGTGGTCGAACTGGTGGCCTTCACGCTGCGGGTCGAGGCGCTGGACGGGATGCGCGTGGCGCGGCTGCGGCTGGAGCGGCGCAACGAGGCAGCTTAGACGACGACGTGAGGATGAGGTTTCCTTGGGTGGTTCGCACTCCAATCCGCCTTCTCTCGGCGGCAGCTACTTCCCGTTCCCGGGCAGCAGCTCCAAGACTTTCCAGAAATCCGCCGCCAGCGGCACTTCCTCCCAGCCGCCTTCCGGCAGCGTGTAGCCGATGTGTCGCAACCGGGGGAGTTGCTTGAGCGCTTCCAGATTCTTCGCCCCGACGGGGAGCGTGATTGCCTCGAGTTGCTTGCACTCAGCGAGGGCCGAGAAGTCGGTGAGGTTGGTGCAGCCCTCGATTTGAAGGAAGCGCAACGGAGCGCCCCTGAGCGGATCGAGGCTCGCGATGCGCGTGTGGGCGAGGTTCAGGCTGACGAGCTTCATGCCGGCCAAGGCGGTTAAGTTCGTGGCCCGCGTGCGCGCAGCCTCGAAGCGGGTCAGCGGCATCCCCTTGAGAACGGACAGGCCGGCGACGCGTGTGTTGTTGAGGTCGAGGATCGTGAGCGGCATGCCCTTGAGCGGGCTGAGGTCGTCCACCTGCGTGTCGGCGAGGATCAACTTCGTCAACGGCGCGCTCCGGAAGGGGAAGAGGTCGTTGAAGTCGAGCTGCCGCACGGTCAATGACAGGCCACCGCCCTCGCGCCGGAGGGCCCCGGTGAGGCCGAGCTTGTCCGCGACGGCCTTCCATGATGTGAAGGTTCCCTGGACACCGTTGTTCTCACGCGTCGTCATGGCGATGGCTTCGGCGGTGCGCTGCTGGCGGGTCATGCTGAGGCGCAACTCGGCGAGGCTCTCCGCCTTGAGCGCGGTTCGGCCCGCGTTGTCGGCGAGGATCTTCTCGCAGAGGCGTAGGTTGAGCTCGGCCGCGAATGTCCCGGGGTCCAGCTTCAACGCGTGCGCGTAGGCGTCGCGGGCGGAATCGAGCTGAAGCAGAGATTGGAGGATGTGGCCCTTGAGCGTGTGGAACTTGGCGTCGTCGGGCTGGAGGGAGATCGCGTAGTTCACCTTGGCGAGCGCCTTGGCGAACTTGAATTCGTCCACAAGTGTCCGGGCCTCGACGGAAAAAGTGGGCGCCGTCTCCTTCAGCTCGGCCAGCGTGCGCGTGACCTTGCGCGTGAAGTGCGCGGCCAGTCCGACCATCAAGGCCAGCGAGATGAAGCTCAGGACAAACTCCGTGCGATGACGGCGCATCAAGAGCAGCACCAGACGCGCAACGCCGGCGTGCTCGGCGGAGGTGGCAAAGCCAGCCTGATAGGCCGCGATGTCCTGCTGGAGCATCGCCACGGTGGAGTAACGCTTCGCGCGGTCGCGGGCCAGCGCCTGCATCGCGACGGCGGAGAGCGCGGCGGGAACGCGCCGGTCGGGACAGTGCGCCAGCTCCGGTGGAGCGATGTCCTGCGCCGATACTGCCGGGCCGGTGTGGCGCGGGTTGTAGCTTGTGGGTGGGTTGATGACGCCGGAGGCGACTTGTGTGAGGACTTCGTTGACCGTATCGCCGCCGACGGGCGGATGCAGGGTGAGCATCGCGTAGAGAATCGCGCCCAGCGCATAGATGTCCGTGCGCTCGTCAATGTCCTCGACACGCCCCTCCGCCTGTTCCGGCGCCATGTAGCGCGGGGTGCCTTTCACCTGGCCCGAGAGCGTCTTGAAGCCATCGCCTGCCAGAACCTCAATGTCACCGGGCTTCTGCAGCGTCGTCGTGTCCAAGTCGCGTTCCGAGCCGCGCAGATGTTTGGCCAGTCCCCAGTCCATCACGAACACCTCGCCGAACTCCCCGAGCATGATGTTGTCGGGCTTGAGGTCGCGATGCACCACCCCGCGTGAGTGCGCAAAGGCGACCGCATCGCAGATTTTCTGGAAGGCCGTCAGCAGCGTGCGCAACGGATACTTGGCGATGGCCCCAGCGTCCTTCTGCTGAATCTTCTC
>CAMBZO010000046.1 GCA_945872195.1 Akkermansia muciniphila
CCGCCCTGGAGACGCACGCGGACTTGATGGCGCGGCTGAAGGCGGAGCTTTGAAGAAGTAATTGGTGATTTGCAATCGGTCGGCCGCAGCCTTCGCCTCCATCACGCGACACAAACAAACTGGCCTGACCCCGTGGCCGCTGGCAAACTCGCATGACATCGCACCATGAAAACTCGCTTCGCCCTCGTCCTCCTCGCCGCCTTCCTCTTCCTCTCCTCGCGTGCCGCCGAACTCACGGTGCCGGACAACGTCACCTTCGAGCGCGATGTGGAATACGCCAGCGCCGGCGGCGCGAAACTCCAGCTCAACCTCGCGCGGCCCAAGGGCGTCAGCGGGCCCCTGCCCGCCGTGCTATGCATCCACGGCGGAGGATTTCGCGCAGGCAGCCGCGAGGGCTACAACAAGCTTTGCCTCACGCTCGCGCAGCGCGGCTTCGTCGCGGCCACCATCAGCTACCGCCTCGCGCCAGCGCACCAGTTTCCCGCCGCCGTCCACGATACGAAGGCCGCCGTGCGTTGGCTCCGCGCGAACGCGGCGAGGCTGGGCATTGACCCGACGCGCATCGGCGTGACGGGCGGCTCGGCGGGCGGGCACCTCGCGCAGTTCCTCGGCGTGACGGCGGGCGTGAAGGAGTTTGAGGGCGCGGACAACCCGGGCTTCTCCAGCGCCGTGACTTGCGTCGTGAACGTGTATGGCCCGAGCGATTTCACCAAGTCCTACGGCAAGAGCGTGGACGCGCACGTCGTGCTCCCGATGTGGCTGGGCGGCGATGTGGACTCGGCGCGGGCTAAACACATCCAATCCAGCCCGCTGAACTGGGTCACGCCCAGTGCCGCGCCCACGCTCATCATCCACGGCACCGAGGATAAATACGTCGCCTACGAACAGGCCGTCTGGATGCGCGACCGCCTCACGGCCTGCGGCGTGCCGGTGGAGTTGCTGACGCTGGAAGGCGCGGGCCACGGCTTTAAGGGCGCGGACGCGGAGAAGTCCGAGGCGGCGCTCCTCGCCTACTTCGAGCAGCGGCTCAAGAAGTGACGGATTTGCGGATTGACGGTCTCTTGCTCGCCGATACGATGCGCGGCCTTGTCGGTCTGAAATTGAACCTTAACGAACACGAAACCTATGGCAGTGAAAGTTGCAATCAACGGATTTGGCCGCATCGGCCGCTTGGTCTTCCGCGCGATGGTCGAGCAGGGGCTCGTCGGCAAGGAAGTCGAAGTCGTCGCGGTCGGTGACATCGTCCCCGCCGACAACCTCGCTTACCTCCTCAAATACGACTCCACCCAGGGCCGCTTCGCTGGCACGGTCAGCTCGAAGAAGTCCGCCGCCGACAAACTTGAAGACGACATCCTCATCGTGAACGGCGCGGAGATTCGCGTCGTTTCCGCGAAGTCCCCCGCGGAGCTGCCTTGGAAGGCGCTGGGCGTGGACATCGTCATCGAGTCCACCGGCCTCTTCACCGAGGCGGAGAAGGCCAAGGGCCACATCGTCGCCGGCGCGAAGAAGGTCATCATCTCCGCCCCCGCCAAGAACGAGGACATCACCATCGTCATGGGCGTGAACCACGAGAAGTATGATGCCGCCACGCATCACATCATCTCCAACGCGTCCTGCACCACGAACTGCCTCGCGCCCGTCGTCCACGTCCTCCTCAAGGAAGGCTTCGGCATCGAGGAAGGCCTGATGACCACCATCCATGCCTACACCGCCACGCAAAAGACCGTGGACGGCCCGAGCAAAAAGGACTGGAAGGGCGGACGCAGCGCGGCCATCAACATCATTCCCAGCACCACCGGCGCGGCCAAGGCCACGGCGCTCGTCTGCCCCGAGGTGAAGGGCAAGCTCACCGGCATGGCGTTCCGCGTGCCCGTGCCGACCGTCTCCGTGGTGGACCTCACCGTCCGCACGGTGAAGGAGACTTCCCTCAAAGAGATCAACGCCGCGATGAAGAAAGCCAGCGAGACCTACCTCAAGGGCATCCTCGACTACACCAGCGACGAGGTCGTCAGCGGCGATTTCATCCACGACAAGAACAGCTCCATCTACGACTCCACCTCGGGCGTCGAGCTGAACAGCCGCTTCTTCAAGCTCGTGAGCTGGTATGACAACGAGTGGGGCTACAGCAACCGCGTGGGCGACCTGCTCAAGCTCATCATCAGCAAGGGCCTGTAAGTCCGGCTCAAAACGAATTCAGCGAACGGCGTTCCGGAAACGGGACGCCGTTTTGCTGCGTTGGCTCAATGCTTGAACCGGAACTCCGCCGAGGTGAGCAGTCCCCATGCGAGGTCTTGCACGACGCCGGGTTTGTCCTTCTCGCGGGCGGCGAGCTGCTTCTGCACCGCGATGACCTCGGCTTCGGTGGGCAGGCGGGTGAGCGTGCTCAAGTAGAGTTCCTCCGTGATTGCGCGGGCGTCGGTGAGTTTGCCGAGGCGGGCGCTCAAATTCTCGGCGGCCGGAGCGAGCCAACTCCGCATCATGCCGCCGTTGTTGAGGAAGAGCGCTTGGTCGGCCGTGGCAAAGAAGGCGTCCTGCGGCTCGCCCGCGCCTGCTCCGAACAGCGGCGCGAAGCCCGCCGCGCCGCCCTTGAGCTTGTCCCACGCGTATTGCTCGGCCGCTTTCCCACGCTCGGCGAGCCGCGCGGCGGCGGTCTTGTTCGCGTCCGTTGGTGGGCTTTTCTTGTCGAACTCCGCTCCGCCCGCGAGCTCGTGCGCGTCCACCACGCCCGCCGCACGCATCATGCTCCACGCAAGCTGCTCCGGCGTGAGCGCGGCAAACGCCCCGACGGCGAAGGACTTTTCCAGCGTGGCCGTGAGCTTGTCGGTCGCGGTCTTCAGCGCCTTCGGGTCCGTGTGCAGCGCCTCCAACTCGGCGAGGGCGCGCGCCGTCTCCAACTGCCGCTCGACGTGCTTGGCCGCAGTCTTCACGTCCTGCCAGCGCGTCGTCGCGGCGATTGACTCCGCGTCGAGCGCGAGCAGCGCGGCGTCGGCTGCCGCCCAGCGGTCGCGCAACGGCGACCCGGTCGCCTCGACGGGGGCGAGCTTCTCGCGCATCGGTTTGGCGGCGGTGTCCTTCGTGGTCACATCCTTCGCGGCAGCCTCGATTTCCTTGTTCAACTCGGTGACACGCACCTTGAGTTTGTCCACGCTGGCGATGATTTCCTTGTCGGCGGGAAGTTTGTTAAGCGCCTCGTCCAGCTTTGCCTGCGCTTCCTGGACGGACTTCAACGCGTCGCGCTTCCGACCTAGCTCGCGCTCGGCATCGCGATGCGCGGCGATGGCGGGGTCGCACACCTTGCGCACCTCGGCGATGGCGGCGTTCGTCTTCGCGAGTTCGTCCACGACAGGCTGCATCGCCTTGCGCTGCGCGGCGAGGCGCTCCTGCACTTGCTGCACTGTTGATTCGGCAGCGGCGATGTCGTTGGTGAACTGCCGCTGCTGCGTGGTGAGCAAGGGAATCCATGTCGCCGCCAGGCCGCGCGGCGAGCGAATGCTGGCAGGCAGCTCAAAGCTGCGTCCGTAAACCCGTGTCCGCGCCAGCTCGCGCAGGAACGCGCGCGTGTCGTATCCGCTGGCGGCGAAGTCGGTCGCGAGCAGGTCGAGCAGCGCGGGGTAGGCGGCGGGATTCTGCGAATGGACTTCATCCATCGGCGTGACCAGCGGACGGCCCATCAGCAAGGCCCAGAGGCGGTTCACGATGTTGCGGTTGAAGGCGCGGTTGTTCGACTCGGTGGCCGCCTTCGCCAACTCGGCGCGGCGGTTGAACCTCGGCTCGGGGCGGAGATTCTTGTCCTTCGCGTCGGGCGGGACGGCGTATTCCGTGAAGCGCGGGAAGGCCGGCTCCGTGAGTTGCGCACCGCCGGGCAGGCGCGGACGCGTCGCGCCGGATTCCTTCGTGAAAACGGAGGAGAAACTCACGTCGCCCTCGGCCCGCTCCGCCACGAAGGCTTTCTTGTCGCGGTCCCGCGTGAAGAGGTAGGTGCGGTTGAAGAAGGCGAAGAGGCCGTGGTAATCGCGCTGCAAGTAGTCGGCGACGTTCGGGTGGTCGTGGCATTGCGCGCAGGCGAGGTTCATGCCGAAGAAGATGCGGCCCGTGTCGCGCGTGAGCAGCGTCGGGTCCGCCTCGCGGTCGAGGTGGAAACGCGCGGCCACACGGGTCGCCTCGTCCGCACCGTCGGCGGCGAGGATGTCGCGGGCGAGGAGGTGCCACGGCTTGTTCGTCGCGCAGGAGTTGAAGAGGAACTGCTGCCAGCCCGCAACATCGACGTGCTTCTGCACGCGACGCTCCATGAGCATCAGGTCGAAGCAGGTCGCGAGATGCCGCGCGTGCTGCGGCGTGCCGAGGAGTGCGTCCACGAGGCGGGCGCGCTTGTCGAGCGCAGGGTCGGCGAAGAACGCGCGGGCCTCGGCAGCCGTCGGAATCATCCCGGTGAGGTCGAGGTGCGCGCGGCGAAGGAAGTCCGCGTCGCTGGCCGGTGGCGTCAGCGGGCCGGCGAACTCAGACTCGATGAGCGCATCAATGCGCTCGTGCAGCGGCACGGGCGCGGCGGTTTTGTTTGCAGCCGACACCTCACCCATGCCGAACCAGCAGGCTGCGGAGAGGAAGCCCGACCAGACGACGCGACGGAGCAAGATGCGGATGGTGGTTCGGTGCATCACAGCGAAACAGTGGCGACGGATTTTAGAGGCGAGGCTGCGAAGGGCTATTCACGCGGGACTCCGTTAGCAAAAACGCAGCGCAGCGACAATCCGCCGACCCGCTACTTCACCCCGATGGCGTAGAGCGACGCGTAGCCGCGCAGGTAGAGGCGGCCACCGGAGATTGCGGGCGACGCTGTGAACTGGTCGGAGAGCTTGTTCTTGCCGAGGATTTCCAGCGTCTCGCCGGGCTTGACGATGGTGAACGTGCCGTCCTTCGCGGTGAGGAGGAGCTTCCCATCCGCGATGACCGGCGAGGCGCGGTAGGTCTGCGCGTGGAAGCGGTCGGAGAAGAATTGTTTCCCCGTCTTCGCGTCGATACAGGTGAGCACGCCGTTCTCGCGGCAGAGGAAGACGCGGCCACCGAACACCACCGGCGAGGGCACGTCCGGCGTGCCGCTGGCAACGCGCCACGCCTCGCCCGTGCCGCCCGCACTGATGACGCCGCTCGCGTCCGGCGACACGGCGACGACTGCGCCGTTCTTCGCCGTGGGGATGATGATGAGGTCCGCGACCGCGACGGGCGAGGTGACGAAGCGCAGTGTGGTGTTGTAGCGGTCCTTCGGATTGAGGTCGCCGAGGCGCCAGACTTCTTTGCCGTCGGCGAGATTGTGCGCGATGGCGTAATCGTTGCCGTGCGTGATGAGGCGGGCGTCCTTGCCGCGCACCCAAAGGCAGGGCGTGGCGTAGGAGTTGAGGCACTCGGCCTTGCCGTCGCTGGGGCGGTTGACCTTCCAAACTTCCTTGCCGGTCGCGGCGTCGAGCGCGACGACGAGCTGGGCGCGCGGGTGGATGAACTGGAGGTAGAGCCGCCCGTCATGCAGCACCGGCGTGCTGTGCATGCCGAAGTCGTAGCTGAACTTGCCGTAGCTCTCCTGCAAGTTGAGCCGCCAGATTTCCTTGCCGCTGAAGTCGAACGCCGCGAAGTCGCCGGTGCCCACGAGGCCGAAGACGAGTTTGCCATCCGTGCAGGGCGAGGGCGACGCGCTGTTGCCCTCGCCGCCGCGCGCTTTCGAGCTACCTTCACCGAGCTTTTGTTTCCAGAGTAGTTTGCCGTCGGTCCCGAGGCAGAGGAGCACCAGGTCGTTGGCGTCCTCGCTCGTGAGAAAGATGCGGTCGCCCCAGACGGCGGGCGTGCCCGCACCCGTGCCGGGCAGGGCAGCCTTCCACAGCACGTTCTTCGTGTCGCTCCACTCGGTGGGGAGGTTGGACTCGCGGCTGACGGCGTCGTGGTGCGCGCCGCGCCACTGGGGCCAGTTTTCGGCGCGGCAAACGGTGGCAGTGAGCAGCAGGGCGAGGGCGGCGGGGAGTAGGCTGGGTTTCATGAGCGAGTTTATGACGGAGTTGGGAATGGGCAGCTTCAGCGGAGCGCTCGCGAGGAACGGAGCCGGGTCACAGTGACAGCAGCAGCTTCTTGATTTCCTTGAGCACGGCGAGCGGCTCAGTCTTCATCAGGCGGGGGAACTTGCCGCCCAACTGAATGAAATCCCCGCGCCGGTGGAGCATCAGTTTGTCGCCCTTCGTCTCGATGGCATCCAGGCCGCGCTCACCGGCGAGCAGTTTCAGTTCAGTGGCCACCAGCAGCAGCTCCACGGGCTTCGGCCACTTGCCATAACGGTCGCGCAACTCCTTGCCCAGCGCGTCCACGTCCGCTTTCGTCTCCGCCTGCGCCAGCTTGCGATACGCCTCGATGCGATGCTGCGGCTCGGGAATGAACTTAGGTGGCAGGAAAGCACCGGAATGCGGAATGCGGAATGCGGAATGCGGAATATCAGAGGCATCGTCCCTCGCCCGCGACGGATGAATCCACACATCCGTGTCACGCGGGACGGAAATGGACGCGCGAGTCGGCGACGCCTTCGCTTGCGCCGACGGCAATTCCGCATTCCGCACTCCGCATTCCGCATGAGCGGCCTCCTCCACCGCGTGCAGCTTCAGAAAATCCAACCGCAACCCCGCGTTCGTCCGCTGCTTCACCTTCTCCCCCTTCAGCGCAGCCACGCTTTGTTTCAGCAACGTGCAGTAAAGCTCGAAGCCCACCGCCGTGATGTGACCGCTCTGTTGCGCGCCCAACAAGTTGCCCGCCCCGCGTATCTCCAGGTCGCGCATCGCAATCTTAAACCCGCTCCCGAGCTGCGCGTATTGCTTGATGGCACTCATCCGCTTGCGCACGTCCGTGAGCAGGCGCGCGTGGCGGGGCAGCAACAGATACGCGAACGCCTGATGCTTGTAGCGGCCCACACGCCCGCGCAGTTGATACAACTGGCTCAACCCAAACCGGTCCGCGCGGTCAATGATGATGGTGTTCGCATTCGGAATATCCAACCCGCTCTCGATGATGGTCGTGGACAGCAGCACGTCGGCCTCGCCGTTCACGAACTTCGTCATCACGTCCTCCAGCTCGTCGCCGCTCATCTGCCCGTGGCCCACGACAATGCGCGCGGTGGGCACGAGGAGTTGGAGCTTCGAGCGCATCACCTCAATGGTCGTCACGCGGTTGTGCAGGAAGAACACTTGGCCCCCGCGCTCAATCTCGCGCCGAATCGCGTCGCGGATGATGCGGTCGTCGTAGTGCTCCACGAGGGTCTCGACGGGCAAGCGGTCCTGCGGCGGCGTCGCGATGGTGCTCATGTCGCGCGCGCCCGTGAGCGCGAGATACAAAGTGCGCGGGATGGGCGTGGCCGAGAGCGTGAGCACATCCACGTTCGTGCGCAGGAGTTTGAACTTCTCTTTGTGCAGCACGCCGAAGCGCTGCTCCTCATCAATGACCACGAGGCCAAGGTCCTTGAACGTCACGTCGCTCTGCACGAGCCGGTGCGTGCCGATGACGATGTCCACCGCGCCCGCCTGCAACTGCTCCACGACGTGCAACTGTTCCTTCTTCGTGCGATAGCGCGAGAGCAATTCGACCCGCACGGGATAGTCCGCCATGCGTTCGCGGAAGGTGTTGTAATGCTGCTGCGCCAGCACGGTCGTGGGCACGAGGATGGCCACCTGCTTGCCACCCATCACGCACTTGAACGCCGCGCGGATGGCCACCTCCGTCTTGCCGAAACCCACGTCGCCGCACACGAGGCGGTCCATCGGCTTGGGGATTTCCAAGTCATGCTTCGCCTCGGTGATGGCGCGGAGTTGGTCGGCCGTTTCCTCGTAGAGAAAGGAACTTTCAAACTCGCGTTGCCACGGCGTGTCCGGGCCAAACGCATGGCCCGGCTGCGTGGCGCGCTGGGCTTGAATCTTGAGCAAGTCCGCCGCGACATCCCGCACCGCGCGTTCGGCCTGTTGCTTGGTCTTCTCCCAACGCTTCCCACCGAGCGTGTTCAACGGCGGCCGCAGCTTGCCCGCGCCCACATACTTACTGACAAGGTGCGCCTCGGTGATGGGGACGTAGAGCTTGGGCGGCTCGCGGTCGGTATCGGACGGGGCGTATTCGAGGACGAGGCATTCGATTTCCGATTTCCGATTTCCGATTTCCGATTTGTCGGTGCTCGGCAGCGCTCGCAGCCCCTTGAACCGACCGATGCCGTGCTGGAGATGCACTACGTAATCGCCTTCTTCCAGCTCGCTGAAATCAATGTCCATCGCCGAGCGCGCGGCAATCGCGTGGGCGGACTTCATGCGCCGGGGGCGCTGCACCTTGTAACGCCCAAAGATTTCCGCATCCGTCACGACCGCGAGCTTGGCCGCCTCGCAGAGGAACCCGCGCGCGAGGGAACCCAGACTCACCGTGGGCGAAATCGATGGGAGTGCGGACGCCCTCTGGCGCTCTTCGAGACGGTTCGCATCCTCACCGCGCGTCTCCCCTCCCAGTGCCCGCTCCCGCTCCCCATCACCCATCTCCCGCCACAGCTCGCCGAAGCGCTGCGCCTCCCCATCATTGTTGCACAGCACTTGGACGTTAAAGCCTTGCCGCATCCATCTCAGGAGCTGGAGGAAGAACTCGCGACGCAGGGCCAGGGCCACTTCCTGCGTCGGCAGTTGCTGGGTGATGGGGCGGAAGGCGTCGAGAGAAGATAGGGTGAGGGAGGAGTGAAGAGTGAAGAGTGAAGAGTGCGGGGCGGCGTCCTCGATGCGGCCAACCTGCCACGACGCGCCCTCTTCTCCCTCGCCCCCATCGGGGGAGAAGGCTGGGGTGAGGGGGCGGGCGTGAACAGCCATCTGATCCCCGGAAGAAGTCAATCCCTCCGCCCCTCCCATGCCCCCCAACTCCTCCTCCATCAAGGCCAGCACTGTCAAGCCGCGCCGGAGCAGTTCCCCGCGCAGCTCGTCCCACGTCGTGAAGAACGGGTCGCCGTCCGGGACCAGCTCCCCGTAATCCTCCGCGTGCCGCTCGATGGCTTCCGGCTCGCACAGGATGACGATGGTTTCATCCGGCAGGTAATCGAGGAGCGTGGCGAAGTGCTCCGTAGTCGCATTGCGCTTCACCTCCGCCGCCTCCGCTTCCACGCGCAAGCTGGAGCCTGCGACTACGGAGTGCATTCGCTTCAACACCCCCAACTCCCCTGCCGGCGGCAGGACAATTTCCTCCAGCCCGCCCCCCTCGCGCGAGATTTGCGTGACCGGGTCGAAGGTGCGCAACGACTCCAGTTCGTCCCCGAAGAACTCCAGCCGCACCGGCCACGGACTGGTGAGGGGGAACACGTCCACGATGCCGCCGCGCAAGGCGATGTCGCCCTTGGCCGAGACTTGCGCCTCGGAATCGTAGCCCATGTCTTCGAGCCACTCGATGAGGTCGAGGGGGTCCACGCGCTCGCCGCGCCGGAGGGTGCGCGTGCGCGTGGCGAGCAAGACCGGGGCGAAGGTGCGTTGGAGGAGGGCGGTGATGGAGGTGGTGAGTAACGGCGAATTGCGAATTGCGAATGTGGAATCCTTGCGCCGCGCGCCTGTCGGCGGATTCGCCATTCGCCATTCGGCATTCGCCATGAGCGCCACCAGCGTTTCCAACCGTTCACTGATGACATCCGCGTGCGGCAGCTTGTCCTCATGCGGCAGCGTCTCCCACGCAGGGAAGAACAAGAGAGAATGGGGGATGGGGTCCGCCGCCGCTCCCTGCTGACCGCTGACCGCTGACCGCTGACCGCTCATCCCCAGCCACGTCCCGAGGTCCTGATGCAGCGTCTCCTGGGCCTTGAGATGCTCCGCCACGAGGACGATGGGGCGACTGGGAAACTCTTGGTGCAACCACGCGGCCACAAACGCATGACTCGCCCCCGTGACGCCCCCACACGTCAACGCGCCGCCCGCCTCCACACGCCGCAGCAGGGTCTGCGCAGCGGGAGTTCGGCGAAGTTGGGTAAAGAGTGGGTCGAACATGAGGCGGACGAGCCTCACCAGCAGGAACAGGCTGTCACCCGCGCAACGAACGCGTCAAGGTTGGCAACTGAAGTTGGTAGTCAAAGATCGCGGACGCACAAAACTGATCCAGCACCACGAGGCGTTCGGACGAACAGCGCTACTTGAAGGTCAGGAGAATGGCGGCATAAAAAATGCGGAAGGCCATTCTCCTGAACCGTCCCCCATGTCGGCGCGCCTTGGCTGCTTGGAGCTTGGAGCTTGGAGCCTGGAGTTTTAAGCTCCGCGCGTGTTCCGTCCCTGCATTGACCTGCACGAAGGCAAGGTGAAGCAAATCGTCGGCGGCTCGCTGCACGACAGCGGCGCCGGCCTGCGCACCAACTTCGTGAGCGAACGGCCCGCGTCGTGGTTCGCGGAACTCTACCAGCGCGACCAGCTCCCGGGCGGGCACGTCATCCAGCTTGGTGCTGGCAACGAAGAAGCGGCGCGCGCGGCGCTCGCGGCCTTCCCCGGCGGCTTGCACCTCGGCGGCGGTGTGAACCTCGACAACGCGCGTGGCTGGCTCGACGCCGGCGCGTCGCACGTCATCGTCACGTCGTGGGTCTTCCGCGATGGCCAGCTCGACTTCGACCGCGTGCGCGCGCTCGTGGCGGCGATTGGCAAGGAGCGGCTCGTGCTCGACCTGAGCTGTCGCCTGCGCGACGGCGAGTATTGGGTGGTGACGGACCGCTGGCAGAAGTTCACCGAGTTCAAGGTGAACGAAGACGCGCTGACCCGGCTCGCGGCGCACTGCGCGGAGTTCCTCGTTCACGCCGTGGACGTGGAGGGGCTGTG
>CAMBZO010000047.1 GCA_945872195.1 Akkermansia muciniphila
AGGTTCACCGCGTCGCCCACCTTTCGTTCGCGCAACGCTGTCACCGCCAGTGTGTGGGGGATGATCCAGATTCGGAAACCGGCCTTTGTCGCGCCCGCCACCGTCAGGCTGATGCCGTCCACGGCGATCGAGCCTTTCGAGACCACGTAGCGCCGCACCGCCGCCGGCGCGGCGATGTCCAGCACGTGGTCCGCGCCGGAGCGCTCCCAGCGCGTGATGCGCCCCACGCCGTCCACATGGCCCGTGACGAAATGCCCGCCCATGCGCCCGCCCACGGCGAGCGAGCGCTCCAGATTCACGAGCGAACCGACCGCCACGAACTGGAGGTTCGTCCGCTCCCACGTCTCCCGCAGCAGGTCGAAGCGCAGCAGCGTGTCGCGTGCGCTCTTCGTCTGCCGCACCGCCGTCAGGCAGCAGCCGTTCACCGCCACGCTGTCGCCCAGCTTCAAGCCGCGCGCCACCACCCGGCAGCGCACGGTCAGCCGGATGCCCGCAGCCGTCGGCCGCACGCCCGTCACCGACCCAGTCTCTTCCACAATTCCCGTGAACATGATTCGTCTCTCGGTCTTTCTCTTAATCGTAATCGTAACTCGAAATCCGAAGTTCAGCCACGAAAGGCCGCAAAGAACACAAAGGAGCCGAGCCGGGGCGAGCAGGGACTGGGACTACTTCTACCCGACCCGTTCTCCTGCCAGAAACTTGGCTTTGTGCTCTTTGCGCCCTTTCGCGGCCATTCCATTTCGGAGTTCCGGCTTAATCCTGCTCCCTCCCCACTCTCGCCGACAGCCACAAATCCTCGCCCACGCGCCGCCACTCCACCTCCCGCAGCTCGATCAAATCCGCCAGCCGCTTCGCTCCCTCTCCCGCAACTCCCCGCCGCGCATCCCGCCCGCCCAGTATCTTCGGCGCATAGAAGAACGCCACCCGTTGCGCCAGACCCGCCTCGAGAAACGCCGCGTTCACCTCGCCGCCGCCCTCCACCAGCAGGCTCGTCACACCCTCCTTGCCGATCCGCTTCAGCAGCCAGCGCAAGTTGATCCGCCCCGCACGCGCCGGAGCCAGCAGCACACGCGCGCGTTTCGCCAACGCCTTCACCCGTCCTGCCGGGGCCGCGCGGCTCACCACCACCGTCGTCAGCGCCGCGAACTCGTCGCTCACCAAAACCGATCCGGTCGGCGTGCGCGCGAAGGCATCGAGGACGAACCGCCGCGGCGGCTTGCGGACGCGGCCGCTGGGCGCGCGCGCCGTCAGGCTCGGATCATCCGCGAGCACGGTGTTGATGCCGACGAGCACCGCGTCCGAGTCGAAGCGCAGGCGCATCGCCACCTGCCGCGAACGCTCGCCGGTGATCCACTTCGACTCACCCGACGCCGTGGCGATCTTCCCATCCAAGGTCATCGCCGCCTTCACGGTCACGAACGGCGTCTGCCGCACAATCCAGTGGTTGAACGCCTCGTTGAGCCGCGTGGCCTCCGACTCCACGGCAACCACTCTTCTCCCTCGCCCCTCGGAGGGGAGAGGGCCGGGGTGAGGGGTGTTAGCGTCCCTTCGCTCGTTTGCGTGCGACACTTTCACCCCCGCCTCGCGCAATTTCTCCAATCCCTTCCCCGCGTGCGCTGGATTCGGGTCCGCCGCCCCGACGACCACGCGCCGGATGCCCGCTGCCAGAATCGCCTCCGTGCAAGGCGGCGTGCGTCCGTGCGTGCAGCACGGCTCCAGCGTCACGAAGAGCGTCGCCCCGCGCACGCGTTCGCCCCGCCGCGCCGCGTCCTTCAGCGCCTCGACCTCCGCGTGCGCCAGGCCCGCGCGCCGGTGCCAGCCCTCGCCGATAATCTTACCGCCGCGCACCAGCACCGCGCCGACCATGGGGTTCGGCGAGGTGCGCCCGACGCCGCGCCGCGCCAGTTGCAGCGCGCGGCGAAGGAAAGACTCGTCAGCAGTTCTCACAGGCCGCAAGGCAAGCAGCCCAACCCAGCCCCGTCGAGATTGAAGCGGGCGGCGGCGGCTTCCGAACTGCCGGAAATGTGCTTGTCCTCCGCGTCCCCGGCTTGTCACCTTGCCCCCACGCAAACGTCCAACCGCTCGCCATTATGAATCGCACCCTCACCTCCGTTCTCACTGCCGCCTGCACGTTCACCGTCTGCGTGACCTCCACACTCGCCGCCGAGAAGCCCGGCGAGTGGCAGGTGCTTTTCGACGGCAAGGAGACCAAGGGCCTCCGCGCGTTCAAGGGCGAGGGCTTTCCCTCGAAGGGCTGGATCAACGACAACGGCGCGCTCAAGACGGTGCCGAAGGAGGCCGGCGGCCAGGTCACCGACCTCATCACGACTGAGAAGTTCAAGGACTTCGAACTGGAGTTGGAGTGGAAGGTCGCGCCCGGCGGCAACAGCGGCGTGATGTATCGCGTGGCCGAACTGAAGGACGGTCCCGCGTGGTTCACCGGCCCGGAGATGCAGATCCTCGACGACTCGAAGCATCCCGACGGCAAGAACCCGTTGACCTCCGCTGGCGCGCTCTACGGCCTCTACGCGCCGAACGACAAGCGCAAGCTCAAGCCCGTGGGCGAGTTCAACGCGGCCAAGATCGTCTTCAAGAACAACCACGTGGAGCACTGGCTCAACGGCGCGAAGATCGTGGAATACACCTGGGGTAGCGACGAGGTGAAGGCGCTCGCGGCCAAGAGCAAGTTCGCCGACAAGCCGCGCTTCATGGCCGAGTCCGAAGGCCACATCGTCTTCCAGCACCACGGCCAGGAGTTCTGGATTCGCAACATCCGGGTGCGGAGACTTTGATCTGCCACACCCAACGCCATCGCTCCTCCCACTATGAAATCACTCGTCACCTTCGCCTCCCTCCTCGCCTTCACAGCTCTCACCGCCGCGGCTGACCTCAACACCCTCACTTCCGCCGAGCAGAAAGACGGCTGGAAGCTGCTCTTCAATGGCAAGTCCCTCGACGGCTGGCGCACTTACAAGGAGGGCGGGAAGATTGGCGCGGGCTGGATCGTCGAGGACGGCCTCCTCAAGAAGCAGGCGAAGATCTCCGGTGGCGACATGATGACGGTGCAGACCACCAGCGGCACCGCCAACTGGGAGTTGTCTTGGGAATGGCGCATCGCCAAAAACGGCAACAACGGCATCAAGTATTTCATCACCGAGGCCCGCAAGGGCGCGCTGGGCCACGAGTATCAGATGCTCGACGACGACGGCCATCCCGATGGCAAGGTCGGCGCGCACCGGCAGACCGCGGCCTTCTACGACGTGCTCCCGCCCGCGAAGGACAAGCCCACCAAGCCCGTCGGCGAGTGGAACACCTCCCGCGTGGTCGTGAATGGCAACACCGTCCAGCACTGGCTGAACGCGGCGAAAGTGCTCGAATACGAACTCGGCAGCGACGCGGTGAAGCAAGCTGTGGCGAAGAGCAAGTTCAGCAAGATCGGCGACTTCGGCACCAAGGTGACCGGCCACATCCTGCTCACCGACCACAATGACGAGTGCTGGTTCCGCAACGTGAAGCTCCGCAACTTCTGACGCCCGTCGCCGCCGAGGTCAGCAGGCGGATTACTCGACCACCCAAAGGCACCCGTCCGCCTCCCCACCTCGGCGGCTACAGCAGCTCCGTCCGCCCCAGCGCGAGGAAGTGCAGCCAAGTCCGCGTGACCTTCTTCCCGTAAATCCGTTCCAACGCGTCGGCGTAAAGCGAGAGCTGCGGCCCGTGCTCCCGCACCTTCGCCGAAAGCTCTGCTGCGTCGAAGTGGTCCGTCTTGTAATCCAGCAGCCAAATCTCCTTCTCGCCGAACACGACTAGGTCCGCCACGCCCTGCACGATGACGAACTCGGCGCTCGGACTCCCTTCCTTGGAGGAGGGGAGAGGGGTTACGTGCGTCGGCATTGGCGGGCCCCACCCCTCATCCGGCCTGCGGCCACCTTCTCCCCTGCTCCGAGGAAGGGAGAAGGCACCCTCGTGGCCTCCGGTTGGCAGCAAGCCCATCGCCGCGAGTTCGCTCACGGCGAAACGCGCGGTGAAGGGGACTTCGCGTTGCACTCGGCTTGAGTGCGCGCGGATTTGCTGTCCCACCGATGATTCCCAAAAACTTAGCAGCCCGACGAAGTCCAGCGCCGCGGCGTCCCGCTGGGTCAGCACGCCGGACTCGGTCAACCGCGCGGCCTCGTTGCGCAAGTCCAGCGCAGTCGCTGTCCGGGCGAGGTCCACGCACTGAAGGAAAGCGTGGTGGGCGAGACCAACTTGCGTGGCGGTGAGCCCGCCGCGCGACCGCGGGGCCACGGTGAAGCGCGGAGCGAAGGGCGTGCTCGCCTCCGGCTCCGGCTCGGCCGCGCGACGCCGGAGAACGGTGACCGAAGTTTTTGCAAGTTCGTGCGTGGCCGACGCGTGTGGGTAACTCCATGAGAGTCTCTCACGCAACCGAGCAACCACCGCCGCTTCTCCCTCGCCCCCCGCGTGAGAGAGGGTTGGGGTGAGAGGGCCGGCCGCATCGGCAATGGCGAGCCGCCTATCATCCGCCGTGTAGAAATCCCAACTCAGCAGCGCATTCTGCCCGGCTGTATCGCCGCGCCAGTCTTCTTCCGCCGTCACGCTCGGCAGCCATGCGCGCAACCAGTGCAGCGGACACCGGGCTTTCAACAGGGCAAGGTCGCTCAGCGCCGTCGCCGGCTCACGCCACTTCTGCACCACGTCTTTGCCCGCGTCGGTGCCGACGAGCAGCAGCGTGTCGCGCGCGCGGGTGAGCGCCACGTAGAGCAGGCGCAACTCCTCGCCCAACAGCTCGCGCCGACCGCGCCGTCGCGCCAGCCAGTGCGGCAAACTCGCGTAGCGCCGCTCGCGATCGGGCGGCGACACCATCGGGCAGAGGCCGAAATCCGCGTCGAGCAGGATTTCGCCGCGCAGGTCGCGCTCGTTGAACAACGTGCCCAAGCCCGCCACCACGACGACCGGGAACTCCAGGCCCTTGCTGTGGTGAATGCTCATCAAGCGCACGGCGTTGTCCGTCGGCACGGGCGCGGGCGCGTGGTCCAGTTCCGCCTCCTCCTGCGCGGCGATGAACTGGAGGAAGCGGTGCAAGCCCTGCCGCTGATACGGGTCGAACTGCCGCGCGAGGTCGAGCAAACGCCGCACATTCGCCACGCGCTCAGCCCCGCGCGGCTCGGCGAGCAGCAGCGATTCGTAATGCGTCTCCGCGAGGACGTTCTCCAAGCAATCGGTCAGCGAGCTGAGGCGCAGTCGCTCCCGCCACACGGTGAAGCGGGCGAGGAAGGATGTGGCTTTGGTGAAGAGTGGGGCGGCGGGCGTTCGCGCTCCTTTCACCAGCACGTCCCAGAACAGTCGCTCATCGTTCTGCGCGCGGAGGGCGACGAGTTCCTCCAGCGACATCGCCACGAGCGGCGAACGCAACACGGCCAGCAGCGGGAGGTCTTGCAGCGGGTTGTCGAGAAGTCGGAGCAAGTTCAGCAGGTCCCTGACTTCAAGCGCCTCGTAGAAGCCGCCGCGAGCCGCGTGCAGCGGCACTCCCGCGCGATGAAACTCCTGCGCGAAGCTCTCCACGCGTGAGCCCGGCGAGCGCATCAGCACAACCATGTCGCGCCACTCGACACGGCGCGGGGCTCCTGCCTCCTCGTCCCAAACCTCGTGTCCGCCCGCGTGCAATGCGCGAAGACGCAGCGCAACGCAACGGGCTTCGCGCTCCATGCCGAGCAAGTCGAGCAAGTCCGTCGTGGCGTCCCGTTCGTCGGAAGGTTCCTCCGCATCCTTCGTGAGAAGGTGCAACTCGACAGCGCGCGGGCCGGCCGCCGGCACAGTGCCGCCGAACTTCAGCTCGGCCTCCGCATCGTAAGCCACCCCGCCGATGGACTCGCGCATCAGCGCGCGGAAGAGCGGGTTCACGAAATTCAGGATGGCCTCGCGGCTGCGGAAGTTGTCCGAGAGCGCGATGACGACGCCGGGTGGCGGCGACTGCAAGTCGCCGACACGCCAGGCCTTCGCGTAGCTGGCGAAGATGTGCGGGCTCGCGAGGCGGAAGCGGTAGATGCTCTGCTTGAGGTCGCCGACGAGGAAGCGGTTCGCGCTGGCTCCTTCACCGCTGACGAGGCGAAGGATGGCATCCTGTGCGGCGTTGATATCCTGATACTCATCCACGCAGACGTGTGTGAAGTGCGCGCGGCAATGACGAGCAACGCCGGTCGCATCGTCGCGCAGCAGGCGCAGGGCGAACTGCTCGAGGTCGGAGAAGTCCACGCCGCCAAGCTGGCGCTTCGCCTCGGCGAAGCGCGCGGTGAACTGCTGCGCTAGCTGCACCAGCGCGGCCATTTCGTGACGGCACCATCCCCAATCCTGGGCGAGCGGCGAAGCAGGGGGGCGGGCGGGAATGGACGGCGATTGCAAATCACCAACCCGGGGGGCGGGCGCAAGCAACGCGAGGAAGAATTCCGCCTCCTCGAAGAACTTCTCGTAGGGAGGTCTTAGCTTTCCTTTCTTGCGTGCCCAATTATCGGTGCTGTCGGCGGCGCGGATGGCGGTGAGGCCAACCGACAACTGAACCTCGTGCCGGCGACTTTCAGTCGTCGCCCCGTCCGAATCGGTCGGCCCCTGCAAGACGCCCGCACGGGCGGTGGTCACGGCACGTAGCGCAGCACCCGCCAGATTGAGCGTGGGCACGTCGGGCGCGGTGGCGAGGACCGGAAGCCATTCCTTGTGCCACTCGTCGATCTCCGCGTAGAGCCAGGTGCGCCACGGCGTTGGCTTTTCTTCCCGGAATACGGAGAGCTGCTTCGCAGACCACGCCTCCGGGTCGTGCAGGGTTTGCGTGTAACGATGAAGTCTCCACACAAGCTCGCGGAGATGCTCATCGCTGCCGCGACCGGCTCGGCGGATGAGTTGCTGGACGGCGGCGCTGTGCGGATGGCGGCCGGCGTAGTGCTCGTCGAGCAGCGCGGTGAGGCAGTCGCGGGAGAGCGGGCGGGTCTGGCCTTCGTCGAGAATGACAAGCTGCGGGTCAATCGCGAGGTGATGGAAGTGCTCGCGGACAAGCCGGAGGCAGAAGCTGTGCAGCGTGGAGATTTGAGCGGTGTCGAGGAGTGCGAGTTGTTCCGCAAGGATGTCGGCGTCACCAACCGGTGCCTGCTGCAACTCGTCTTGCAGTGCCTTCCGCAGTCGGGCGCGCATCTCGGCGGCGGCGGCCTCAGTGAAGGTGACGAGCAGCAACCGGTCGAGGGATACGCCATCGCGCAGCAGTTGCAGGCATCGCTCGATGAGTGTGCGCGTCTTACCGGTGCCCGCACCCGCGATGATAAGCACGTTGCCGCGCGCGGCGATGGCAGACTGTTGGGCGAGGGTGAAGGCGCTCACGGTTCTTCCTCCTCCGCGACGGATTTTGCCAGTGTGCGGTAGGACTGCGTCCACGGGTCGAAACGGCAGATGGGGCGGTAGTCGCAACGGTCGCAGGCTTTTTCGCTGGCGCTGAGGCGGACGGGCGAGACTGAGATTTTGCCCGCGAAGATGGCTTCACCGAGGCTCCGGAGGTTGGCTTCGACTTGAGTGAGCAGCGCTGCGAACTCATCGGTGGGCCGCGCGTCGGAGCGGCTCGCGATGATGCCGCCGGCCTTGTTTAGCTGGTAGCGGAACTGGCCGCTCGGCAGGTCGCGCGCGCGGGAATCGAGGTGAGGGAGGTGCGCAAGGTCGAAGCGGCCGGCGTGCTCGTAGGTGGCGCTTCGGGCAGCTTCGTCTTCAGAAACAATCTCGGTGCGCTCCCCGGTGGAACCGGCTGCGCCGTGAAGTGGGATGTAGAATACGCCGACGGGATGCTGCGTTGCAGCAGCCGACGTGAGGACATTGAGATAGGCGAGGAGTTGAAGCTGGAGGCCGTGCTTGATTCTGAGCGGGTCGAGCTTCTTGGGGCTGCTCTTGTAGTCCACGACGACGGCGAGAGTCTCGCCGGACTTCTCGTCGTGCAAAAGATCCACGCGGTCAATGCGTCCGCGCAGAGAGAGCGCTCGTCCGTCGTGCAGTTCCAGTCGCCACGCGGGCATCCGGCTGCCAGGGAGGCCAAAGCCGAGTTCCACCGCAGCGGGGTCGAAGGCGTATGCGGGCATCCAACCGACAAGCGCGGCGAGCAGGCGTTGCGCACTAGCGATGAGAGTGCGCGCGGCGAAGCGGCGGGATTCATCCGCTGCGAAGAGCGTGAACTCGGGGCTTGCGAGGAGGTCTTCACCAACGCGCGCGGCGAGTTCGGCGGCCTCGGCGGGCGAGAGGTCGCGCCAGCGGCGATTGCTTGCCGTGACGCGGACGTGAAATTCATCGAGCAAGCGGTGGATGAAGCTGCCGCGCTCGCGGTGGTCCACCTCGAATTCCTTGCGCTCCTGCGCGCGCAGGCCGGCGGCGACGAAGAACTTGAAGGGGCACTCGGCGAACTGCTCGAGCTTGCTGACGGAGGTGCGGAGCTCGCGTTCGTAGAGCGCGGCGACGGCGGCGGGGGAAAGGGTGGTGATGGTCCGGGATGCGGAGATTTCGCGCCAGCGGGCGATGACGGGGATGATGGCGGGGAGCGAGGTGAGGGAATGGGGAATGGGGAATGGGGAATGGGGGGCTGTCCCCTCTCCCAGCGGGAGAGGGTCCGAAAGCGGCGGAGGGTCGCCGCAGTCCAAGACGCTGGCGCGAGGTTCGGTGGCCTCGGGATTCCGCAATCCGCAATCCGCAATCCGCATTCCAGCGAGGATGGGTTCGAGCAATTCCTCCGTGTGCTCAGCTTCGCGCCAGTCGTGCGTGGTCGGGACTTTTTCGAGTTCGAGGCCGGGGAAGAGTTGCTGGACGTGCGCGAAGATGGGCGAGGGGTGGAGCGGCTTGCCGTTGTTGCCGGCGGCACTGCAACTCAGCACGAGCCGCGCGCGGCTGCGGGTGCAGGCGATGTAGGCGAAGTAACGTTCGTGCGCAATCTGCGCGCGCGGGTCGAGGCCGAGACGGGCGTCGTGGGCGGAAAGCAGGTCGCGCTCGGTGTCGGTGAGCAAGACCGGCGGCGTGGGCGGGGCGGGGAAGATGCCTTCGTTCAGCCCGAGCACGAGCGCGAGTTGCAACTCGGGGTTGCGCGAGCGGTCAATGGTGCCGATGAGAACCTGGTCGAGCGCGGGAGGAATGACGCCGACGGAGAGGGAGCTGAGGCCGGCTTCGAGGATGGGCAGCCATTCACGGAGCGGCAGAGCGGGTGCGCTCGCGGGAAAGGCGCGCGCCAGATTCTCAAGCCACGTGTGCATCTGGCGCAGGACGGTGGCGTGGATGGCGCGAGGGACAGGAGTGTCCCCCGCAAGCGCAAGGGCGTCGTCCCAGGATTGCAGGCGGGACTCGATGGCGAGGTCATCCCAGAAAGCGCGGAGGGCTGCGGCAAGGGAGGATCCGGAAATGGTTGAAGGCGCACGGGTGGCGTCGTTCGCGAATGTGGTTAATTGGTCCGAGAGCTTTCGGAACGGCGCGGTGAGGCGGGAGCGGAGTTGCTCGGCGCGCTGAAGGTCGAACTTGGGTTCTGCGAGGGCGAGTGGTTCGAGCCATTGCGTGCCGCGCCAGCCGTGGGCGAGGGCATGGTTTTCCAGCCAGTCAATGTCGGCGTCGCGGTCGTGGGCGAGGCCGGACTTGAGCGCGCCAAAAAGATCGTTGGGCTGCCAGCCGTAGGCGAGCGTGCGCAGGGCGAAGCGCGTCAACTCGGCGAGCGGGTGGTGAGCGACGGGCTCGCGGCGATCGAGGAAGAAGGGAATGCCGTAGCGCGTGAACACACGGCGCAGCGCAGTGTGATGGTGGTCGAGCGTGCGGAGGATGACGGCGCAGTCGCGGAAGCGTCCGTCCGCGCGGACGTGGCGGAGGATTTCGCGGGCGGCATGGGTGGCTTCAGCCTCGGGGTGGGCGCAGACGGCGAGGCGAAGTGCCGGCGACTGGAAGTGGCCGGCACGGGCGGCGGGCGCAGTCCAGTTGGCCTCGAGTTCAGCGAGGGTTGGGTTGCCACGGAAACGGCTGTGCGCGGGGTCGCGCGCCAGTTCTTCCGTGCTCACTTCGCAGTTTGGCAAAGCCTTGATGCGTTGGATGCAATCGCCGTAAGTGCGGCGGACGGTGGACCAGAGGGAGAGCCAGCTCTTGGAATCCGAAGCCTGTGGGTCGAGGCAGAAGGCGAGTGTGGAGTTGCGACAGAACGGGAGCACGGCGCAGAGCAAATCCATTTCTTGAGGCGTCATCTCGGCGAAGCCGTCGAGCCACAAGCCGCTGATGCGGAATGCGAAATCCCCGACCCTCGCGGTGGCGAGGTCGAGCAACTGGTCGGCGTCTTGAGTTTGGCTCTGCTCCAGCCACTCGTGGTAGGCGCGGAGCAGGTGGTGGAGGTCGTGGAGTTTGTCGCGGAGCGGGGCGTTCTCCGTGCAACGCTCGGCGAGGCGGGCGAGGCGGGCGGGCGTGAGTTGGTGGCGCTGGAACTCGCGGAGCAGCTGGCTGAGTTGACGCGCGAAGCCGGGCAGACGCGCGGTGGCGCGGAAGACGCGGAGCGCGGGTTGCTCGCGGGCGAGCAACGCGCGCAGCACCATCACGCGGCCCTCGTCGTCGAGGAGTTCGGGAACGGTGCTGAAGGTTTCGAGCAGCCAGCTCGCGAGGCGGTCAAAGGAAACGATTTGCAGGCGTGAGTAGCCAGCGAGCTTCGGATCATCGAGAAGCTGGCGTTCCAACTGGAAAGTCGC
>CAMBZO010000048.1 GCA_945872195.1 Akkermansia muciniphila
GCCCGCCTGTCCTCCGCGTCAATCCATCACTCCGCCAGGAATCGGGAAGGGTGCCTTCGCACACTGCCCCGGAGCGCGGCGTTCACGCCGCAGAAGGCTCCGTGTGCCAACAGCGCGCCGGTAAACCCAAGCGGTTTCTGCCCCCCCGTCCTGCTGCGGCGTGAACGCCGCGCTCCTTCGGGGGCAGTGTCAAGATGCGCCCCTCGGGAAGGCGGTAAGGTGGACGAGGCTTCCGCCACTTCGCCGCCAGCCACGGAAAGTGGCGGGAAACCTGATTACTGCTTTGCTCCGCCGCGCGTTTGCGGCAAGTTGTCCGCCAACACAGTGGCACTCGACTATTTCAGCTCCATCTGGCGGCCCGCGCTGGAGATTCTCATCCTTGCGGTGGGGATTTACCATGCCGCGAACTTCATCCGCGGCACGCGGGGCGCGCCCGTCGTCACCGGACTGGTGGTGCTGTTCATCGCGTTGAGCTTCCTCACCACGGTGCTGGAGTTGACGGTGCTGCGCTGGCTGCTGACGACGTTCTCCGCGTTCAGCGCGGTGGCGGTGCTGGTCATCTTCCAGCCGGAGCTGCGCCGCCTGCTGGCCGAGCTGGGCAATCAGTCCCTCCTCATGTCCGCCCGCGAGCAGCGCGAGGATGTCGAGGTCATCATCGAGACCGTCGAGCGGCTCGCGGACGTGCGCATCGGCGCGCTCATGGCGATGGAGCAGACCATCAACCTCACGGAAGCCGTCGAGTCCGGCGTGGCGGTGGATTGCGAGGCGACCCCGGAAATGCTCGAGACAATTTTCTTTCCCAACAACGCGATCCACGATGGCGGCGTGCTGCTCAAGAACGGCCGCATCCTGCGCGCCGCGTGCATCTTCCCGCTGACGCAGCGGCAGGACTTGCACAAGTCCCTCGGCACGCGCCACCGCGCGGCGATTGGCTTGAGCGAGGAGACGGACGCGGTGGTGGTGGTCGTGTCCGAGGAGACGGGCGCGATTTCGTATGCGTATCGCAACGAGCTGAAGCGCGGCGTGACCGCTGAGGAGCTGCGCGCCTTCCTCACGGCCATCTTCGTGCAACGGGTGCGCACGCGGAACTGGGTGGACAACTTCCGCCTCTGGCTGGCGCGGCAAGTGAAGCTGACCAGTTCGCCGAAAGCTCCCGAGCCGCAACCAGCGCCTGCCAAGCCCGCCGAGCCACCTTCCCCCGCTCCCGGCGCGCTCCCGCAGAAAGCCGAGGCCAAGTAATGTCCGCCCGCGACGCCATCCTCCAGAATTTCTGGCTCAAGCTCTTCTCGCTCGTGCTGGCGACGATGATTTGGTTCGCCATCTTCGGCGCGCAAAACAACCTCCGCCCCGATCGCCCCGTGCTCGGCACGGTGACGCGCAAGTTCGAGCGCGTGCCCATCACCGTGATGAAGTCCGCCGCTGACCCGCGCGGCTTCCGCGTCGCGCCGACCACGGTGGAAGTCACCGTGAGCGGCCCGCTCGCCAAGGTTCAAGCATTGACCCCGAGCCAGCTCGAAGTTTTCATCAGCCTCACGGACGTGAACGACACCGTGGGCCTGACCAAGAAAATCCTCGTCCACGTTCCCCCGCACATCGCCCTCCTGAACGTCTCCCCCACCGAGGCGAGCATCACGCCGGTGGCTCCGCTTTCAATCCCGCCCGCAAAACCCTGATATGAGCATCGCACCCAAGAAAATCTTCGGCACCGACGGCGTCCGCGGCACCGCCAACATCGAGCCTGTCACCGCCGAGACCGCCCTGAAGCTCGGCCGCGCCGCCGCGCACGTCTTCAAGAACCTTGAGTCCCAGTCCCGCTCGCGCGGCAAGCACCGCATCGTCATCGGCAAGGACACCCGCCTCTCCGGCTACATGCTCGAGAACGCCCTCAGCTCCGGCATCCTCAGCATGGGCGTGGACGTGCTCTTCATCGGCCCGCTGCCCACCCCGGGCGTCGCTTACGCCACGCGCTCGCTGCGCGCGGACGCCGGCATCGTCATCACCGCCTCGCACAATCCCTACGATGATAACGGCATCAAGTTCTTCGGCGCGGACGGCTTCAAGCTGCCCGAACCCATCGAGGCGCGGATCGAAAGCCTCGTCTTCAGCGGCAACATCGAGAGCGTCCGCCCCTCCGCCACGGAGATCGGCAAAGCCGTCCGCATTGACGACGCGCTGGGCCGTTACATCGAGTTCGCAAAGGCTTCTTTCCCCAAGGGCCTGACCCTCGACGGCATGCGCATCGTGGTGGACTGCGCCAACGGCGCCGCCTACAAGGCCACCCCCAGCGTCCTGCGCGAACTGGGCGCGGAAATCTTCGTCCTCGGCAACACCCCCGACGGCACCAACATCAACCGCGACTGCGGCTCCATGCATCCGCAGAACCTCTGCGCCAAAGTTCGCGAATACCGCGCCGACCTCGGCATCGCCCACGATGGCGACGCCGACCGAGTCATCCTCTGCGACGAGACCGGCAGCCTTCTGGACGGCGACGACATCATGGCCATCGCCGCGTTGGACATGATCGCGCAAGGCACGCTCGCCGAGAAGACGCTCGTCGCCACCGTCATGAGCAACGCCGGCCTGGGCGCCGCCGTGCAGGCGGCGGGCGGCAAGACGATTTACACCGGCGTCGGCGACAAGAACGTCATCGATGAGATGCTCAAGTGCGGCTACAACCTCGGCGGCGAGGAGAGCGGCCACCTCATCTTCCGCGACTACTCCACCACGGGCGACGGCCTCGTCGCCGCGCTCCAAGTCTTGCGCATCATGAAGGCGCGCGGCGAAACCCTTTCCAAGCTCAAGCGCTGCTGGACGCGCTTCCCCAAGCAAGTCTCCAACATCAAGGTCCGCGAGAAGCGACCCTTCGAGCAGCTCGACGGCGTGCTCGACCTCGTGAAGCAGGCCGAGGCCGAGGTGCAACCCGGTGGCGGCCGCGTCCTGCTGCGCTACTCTGGCACCGAGCCCAAGTGCCGCCTGCTCATCGAAGGTCAGGACATGGCCGCGCTGGAGAAGTGGTCCCGCAAAATCTCCGACGCCATCAAGAAGCAGATCGGCGCATGACGGAGAGGGATTTTTAGCCACGAGGTGGCTAAACAGTTTTGAGGGGCCGCTGAATTTCCCCGGCTGACACCCGTCGGCTTCCCCACTACTTTGCCACCATGAGCACCGATACTTCCACCTGTCGCGGCCCCGGCTCGCGCCGCAGCTTCCTCCAAGCGGGCGCGCTCGCCGCCACCGGCCTGGGCCTCAGCGATCTGTTCCGCCTCGAAGCCGCCGCCAAGCAGTCGGGCAAGAACCTCCGCGACACCTCCGTCATCTTCGTCTGGCTCCCCGGAGGCCCGCCGCACATGGAGACCTACGACCTGAAGCCCAACGCCCCCTCCGACTACCGGGGCATCTTCCGGCCCATCAAGACCAACGTCCCGGGCATCGAGATCTCCGAGCTGTTCCCGCAGCAGGCGAAGATCGCGGACAAGTTCAACATCGTCCGCTCCTGCCACCACACGTTCGCGGACCACGGCGGCGGCCACAAACGCTTCATGACCGGCCGCCTGCCCGCCGAGCCGACCGGCTTCGTGAACGACGCGCCGGCCGTGACTTCCTACGTCAGCAAGATTCTCAACGAGCGTCACACCGGGCCAAAGGGAATGCCCGCCTGTGTGCTCGGCACGGACGGCGGGCGCGCGCAGATCGACACCTTCAGCCTCGGCTCCGCGTGGCTCGGCTCGGTGAACACGCCCTTCGTCGTGGGCGGCGACCCCGCCTCGCCCAGCTTCAAGGTGCAAAATCTCGGCCTCACCCGTGACATGGAGAACCGGCTCGACGACCGGCTCTCCCTGCTCAAAGGCATGGACCGCCTCCGCCGCGACGCCGACCGCACCGGCCTCATGGACGCGATGGACCAATACAGCCAGCGCGCCTTCGACATGCTCACCAGCGAGCCGGTGCGCGAGGCGTTCGACCTTTCGCGCGAGCCGCAGGCCATCCGCGAGCGCTACGGCATGAACGCCTACGGCCAGCGCGGCCTCATGGCGCGTCGCCTGGTCGAGGCCGGCTGCCGCTTCGTCACGATGGTTTGGGAACATCCCGGCACCACCGCCCCGAAATACGGTTCCTACAACTGGGATTCCCACGCGGTGAACTGCCACATCTTCGACGACGCCCGCTGGCGCTTCCCGCCCTACGACCAGGCGGTCGCCGCGCTCATCGAAGACCTTTACGCGCGCGGCCTCGACGAGAAGACGTTGCTCATCGTCACCGGAGAATTTGGCCGCACCCCGCGCGTCTCCAACTCCATCGGCACGCAGACCCGCGTGATGCAGCCGGGCCGCGATCACTGGCCGCAGGCGATGTCCTTCATCGTCTCCGGCGCGAAGATGCGCACCGGCCAGATCATCGGCGCGACGAATAGCCGCGGCGAGCATCCCATCGAGCGCCCGATGACCCCGAACGACCTCTGGGCCACAGTCTATCAGCACCTCGGCATTGATTGGGAGCAATCCTTCCCCGACCACACCGGCCGGCCGATGCCAATCCTCCCCTTCGGCGAGCCAATCCCCGAACTGCTCCCGGTGGGGTGACACCCTACCGCGTCACGTCCACGAAGGTCTTCACCACGCGGTTGCCGGCGGTCATGCGGGCGAAGAGCGCGGGCAGTTCGCTCAACGCACATTCTCCATCCACGAAGTCAGCCGCACGGATGACGCCGGACTCGATGAACTCCAGCGCGCGGCGGATCGTGCGCGGCGTGTGATGGAAGCTGGCCCGCAGCGTGAGGTTGGAATAGTGAATCAACCCCGTGTCCAGCGAGACGCTCGTGCCCGCCGGACAGCCGCCGAAGAAGTTCACCGACCCGCCCTGGCGCACGAGCTTCACCGCCGCCTCCCACGCCTCCGGCTTGCCGACGGCCTCGATGACGGCGTCGAAGTTCGGCTTCGGCAATCGCGCGGTGACGGCCTTCACGCTGTCACCGTCCGCGCCTACGTCGAAGACTTCGCTCGCGCCCAGCCGCCGCGCCGCTGCCAGCCGCGCCTCCCCGCGCCCCGCCACCGCGACCTCGCAGCCGAGCTGCTTCGCCAACGCGACGAACATCAGCCCAATCGGCCCCGCGCCGAGGATCAGCACACGCTGCCCGGCGGCGAGCTGCGACTCCGCAACGCCTTGCACGACGCACGCGAGCGGTTCGGTCAGCGCGGCGTCGCGGAAAGCGGTGCCGGGCTTGAGCCGCAAAAGGTTTTTCTCCACCAGCCGCGCGGGCACGACGATGGACTGGGCGTAAGCGCCGTTGAGAAAGAGCAGGTCATCGCAAAGGCTCTGCTGGCCGCGCTGGCACGACGGACAGGCATCGCACGGCGCAGAGTTCGCCACCACGACGCGTTCGCCGACGCGCCAGCTTTCATTCCGCACTTCGCTGATTTCGCCCGCGATCTCGTGGCCGAAGACGGCCGGCGGGACGATCATCTTCGCGTGATAGCCGCGCTTGAAGACCTTCAGGTCCGTGCCGCACGTCAGCGCCGCGCCGATGCGGATGCGCACCTCGCCCGGCGCGAGCGGGCGCTCGGCGACTTCTTCGAGGCGGACATCTTCTTTTCCGTAGAGGACTGCGGCTTTCATGAAAAGTTAAGAACCACTCACCGGCACTAACCTGCACTGATAAGAACCCAAGACTCAGCCTTCGCACCACTTCCCATGAGTGCCGGTTAGTGCCGGTCAGTGGTTCCAAGTCAGCCCCGCGAGTCTGCAACAACGCGCTTGCCTCGCAACGCCAATTTCCCGCAGCGTCGCGCCCGCTCATGGACACCGTTAAGCAGATTCTCGATCTCTTCCTGCACTTGCAGGACCACCTGCACGCGCTCACCCGTGAGCACGGCGCGTGGGTCTATGGGATACTTTTCGCCATCATCTTCGCGGAGACGGGCTTGGTGGTGACGCCGTTTCTGCCGGGCGATTCGCTGCTGTTCGCCGTCGGCGCGATTGCGGCGAACCCGGACAGCGGCCTGAACGTTTTCGTCGCCAGCCTGGTCATCTTCGGCGCGGCGGTCATCGGCGACACGGTGAATTACTCCATCGGCAAGTTCGCCGGCGCGGCTCTGTCGAAGCGCTATCCCCGGCTGATACGACCGGAGTATCTCGCGAAGACCCACGAGTTCTTCGCGCGCTACGGCGGCAAGACCATCATCCTCGCCCGCTTCGTGCCCATCGTGCGGACCTTCGCACCGTTCGTGGCGGGGAGCGGCGCGATGGACTACCGGCGCTTCATGGCGTTCAACGTCGCCGGCGCGGTCGCGTGGGTGGTGACCCTGGTGCCGTGCGGCTGGTTCTTTGGCAACCTGCCGTGGGTGAAGAAGAACTTCGAACTGGTCGTGCTCGGCATCATCGTCGTGTCCGTGCTGCCGATGGTTTGGGAAATCTTCCGCGAGTGGCGGAAGCGGAAGTAGCAATCTCATGGAGCGCGGACGCCCACGTCCGCAGCCCGCCCGGTTGGAGAATGTCTTGTGGACGTGGGCGTCCGCGCTCCGCTACGGCTGCTTCTCGAAGTCCGATTCGTTCACCCAGCCGGTCTTGAGCTTCTCGCCCTTCATGAAGCGCTCGTAGAATCCTACATGGCCTTTGTTCGCGTGCGGGTATTTGTCGAACACGTCGCCTTTGCCCTCCATGCGCGGGTCGCCTTGCTGCCGCAGCTTCGCGTGGAGTTCGGCTTTGAGCGCGGCGAGTTGGGCGGCCGCGGTGGCGCTGGGGGCGAGGTTGTTCACGCAGTCGCGGTCGGTGCGGAGGTCGTAGAGTTCCTCGGCAGGGCGCTTGCCGAAGGCCAGCGCCCACGGGATGTCGGCCGCGCTGAGGCGGTGGGCGTCGAGGATGAGCGACTTCGTCGGGCTGGCGTCCACGTTCAGGTAACCGGTCTCGGGGTTGCACGCGGGCCAACGGGACGGCTCGAAGTTTTGCAGGAAGAGCACATCGTTCTTCACGATGCCGCGGATGGGATAGCCCACGTCGCCGGGCCGGCCAATGTCGTGGCGCTCCATGCCGACGAGCACATGGTCGCGCGTGGGGTTCACGCGGCCGGACTTCTCCGAGCGGAAAATGTCCGTGAGGCTGCGGCCTGGACTCGGGGCCATGCCAGTCTTCGCCCACGGGAGGCCGGCCAGCTCCACGAACGTCGGCGCGAGGTCAATGAAGCTCACGTAGTCGTCCACCACGCGGCCTGCCTTCTTGATTCCGGCCGGCCACATGGCGGCGAAGGGAATGTGGTTCGAGGCTTCGTAGGCGCTGCCCTTGCCGCGCGGGAAGGGCATGCCGTGATCGGCGGTGACGATGACGAGGGTGTTCTCCAATAGGCCGCGCTTGGCGAGTTCGGTGAGCATCCGTCCGAGATGCCGGTCGAAGTGTTCGACCTCGAACGCGTAGTCGAGCAGGTCGTTGCGCACCGTGTCGTTGTCCGGCCAGTAGGCGGGCACGCGGTCGATGTCGCTCAACTTCTTCCCCCCCTTCGCCACGCCGGAGCCGAACTCGTAGCCGCGATGCGGTTCAATCGCGCCATACCAAAACGCCCACGGCTGGTTCGTCGCGGTGGTGTCGAGGAAGTCGGTGAAGTTCGCGGCGTAGTCGTTGTTGCTGATGGCGGTGGTGGGCGGTGGGGCTTTGTGCGCGTTGAACGCCTTGCCGGTCATCTGCCGCGCCTGTCCCAGCGCGTTGGTCGCGACGCCCGGCCCCCAGCCTTTCATCGTGTGGCCGACGGTCCAGCCGTTCTCCGCGAGCGCCTCGCCCCAGCCTTTGAACTCCGGCGGGAAGTAGCAGATGTGGTTCGCGGCCTCCTTGAGTTGCCAGGAGTTGCGGCCCGTGAGGATGCACGCGCGGGACGGCGCGCACTTGGCGTTCGGTGTGAAGGCGCGGGTGAACAGCACTCCGTCCTTCGCCACGCGGTCGAAGTGCGGGGTCTTCACCCAGCGCGTGCCGTAAGCGCCCGCGTGCGCGCCCCAGTCGTCCGCGATGGCGAAGAGGATGTTCGGCGGGCGCTCGGCGGCGCGGGCGGTGGCCGTGAGGCAAACGAACGCGAGAAGGCAACTCAGGCGAAGCGAGTTCAGTGACATGGCGCGACGGTAGCAAAGCGGGGCGGCGAGGGAAGCGCGCAGCAACGCCGCCACTTTGGGTCGGGTCACCGAAGTTTCAGCCACAGATGCACACAGATGAAACACAGATGGCTCCTTATCGGGGCCGCTTTGTGCCCGGTTTCTCCTGACTCCTGCCCCTTTATCTGTGTTCCATCGGTGTGCATCTGTGGCTGAGAATCGGGATGCGGATGCAAAGGGCAGCGCCCCTCGGCTGCGAAATCGCCCGAAACAAATCCGGGATTGCTCCCGTCTAGCCTGCCAACGAAAGTAAGCACACGTATGAAACACGTTTTCCTGACCTTGCTCGCCGGTGCCGCGCTCGCCCTCGCGGCGGAGAAGAGCTTCCCAACCCACTGGGGCAAGCCACCGCAAATCCAAACCCGGGATTACCGCGAACTCCCCGGAGGCTACGGCAAGGGCAGCTCGACGCTGGGCAATTGGATTACCGCCAACTTGCAGAAGGACCAACTCGCCCAAGCCAGCGGCGTCAAATCCGCTGCCGCACCCGCCGCGAAGGCCATTTACTCGCAGGACTTCGAGACGACCGACGTGGACAAAGTCCCCGACGGAATGCTGGTGCTGGACGGCGGCTTCGCCGTGAAGCAGGCCGGCAGCGGCAAGGTGCTGGAGCTGCCCGGCGACCCGCTCGAAACCTTCGGCATCCTCTTCGGCCCGACGGAGAAGGACGGCCTCTGCGTGTCCGCGCGCATTCTGGGCACGGGCAAGGGCCGGCGCTTCCCGGTGCTCGCCGTGGGCCTCAGCGGCGTGGGCGGCTACAAGCTGCAAGTCTCACCCGCGAAGAAGCTGCTCGAACTCTACCGCGGTGAAGACATGAAGGCGTCTGCGCCGTTCGACTGGCAGAGCGGCAAGTGGGCGCAGTTCAAATTCCAAGTCCGCCCGGCCAAGGCCGGCGAGTGGCAGGTGGAAGGCAAAGTTTGGGCCGAGGGCACGCCCGAGCCAGCCGCGTGGCAAATCAACTTCACGGAGACCACCGCGCCCACGCCGGGCCGTCCGTCCATCTGGGGCCTGCCCTTCTCCGGCACGGCGATTCAGTTCGATGACTTGGCGGTGACGGCGGTGAAGTAACTATTTGCCCGCGGATAAAGCGGATGACGCGGATGCTGACGAATTTATCCGTGTCATCCGCGTCATCTGCGGGCAACCTTTTCCAACAAATGAAAACAAAAATGCTCCTCGCGCTGGCCTTGACCAGCCTTCTCCTCACCTCCACCCAAGCCGCCGACTACGCGCCAAAGGTCGGCCTCCAGTCGTGGACTTGCCGCAACATGAAGTTTGAGGAAGTCGTCGCCTTCGCCGAGAAGCACGGCATCAAGCATCTCCAAGCCATCGGCAATCACATCAACCCGACCGGTTCGCTCGACGAAGCGAAGGCGAAGAAGGCCATCCTCGATGCGAAGGGCATCAGCTTTTACACCTTCGGCGTGGCCGGCACCTCGCCGGACAAGGAAGTGAACCGCAAGCTCTTCGTCTTCGCCAAGGCGATGGGCATCAAGGTCATCATCGTCGAGCCGAAGAACGAGAAGGCGCTGTGGGACGGCCTCGAAGAACTCGTGAAGGAATACGACATCAAGCTCGCCATCCACAACCACGGCAAAGACTCGGTCTATGGCACGCCGGAGAAGGTTTGGTCCGTCATGAAGGACCGCGACGCGCGCATCGGCGTGTGCATGGACGTCGGCCATCTCACCGGTGCGGGCTTCGATGCCGGCAAGGAGTTCGTGGCTTACAAAGGCCGCGTGCATGACATCCACCTCAAGGACAAGAAGACCGAGAAGACCGCCGACGGCAAGAGCGTCATCCTCGACGTGATGGTCGGCACCGGCGACGCGAACTACAAAGGCCTGCTCGCCGAGCTGAAGAAAGCCAAGTGGGGCGGCGTGATGGCCATCGAGACGGACAACGGGACGTATGCGAAAGAGCCGAGCGAGTTCGTCGCTGGCGCGATCAAGTTCGTGAAGGACAACGCGAAGTAACGGCGCTAACGAGGGCGCGCCAGCGTTTGGACTGCGGCGGCTTCAGCGCCGCTCTTCCCCGTTCCCCGGAGCCGTCTCCAGCGGCCTTTGGGATTGCCCGCCTCCGCCTCCGCGCGTAGTAATTCGCCCCGCAACGAACCGTCATGGCCGCGCCCTTCTCCCATCTCAAAGACCTCGACTACTCCGTCGTGCAGCAGTGCATGCACTGCGGCCTCTGCCTGCCCACCTGCCCGACCTACGACGCCACCAAGCTCGAGCGCAACTCCCCGCGCGGCCGCATCTCCCTCATGCGCGCCATCGCCGACGGCCAGCTTGAGGCGACGAAGGCCTTCGCCGACGAAATGTATTTCTGCCTCGGCTGCCTCGCGTGCATGACCGCCTGCCCGGCGGGCGTGAACTACGCCGAGCTGTTCGAGCACGCCCGCGCCGAAGCCGAGGCCAGCGGCGTGTTGAACAACCCGAAGCGCAACGCCATCCGCGCCTTCAGCGTCGGCTGGCTCTTCATGGACTTGAACCGGCTGAAAGTCCTCGGCTTCGCCATGCGGCTCTACCAGCAGCTCGGCCTGCAATGGCTGGTGCGCAACAGCGGCGTGATGAAGCT
>CAMBZO010000049.1 GCA_945872195.1 Akkermansia muciniphila
TGCAAGCGACCGCGCGCGACTGGCTGCGCGGCAAGGCGCGGGTGGCCTTCGCGCGGTTGCCCGTCGCCGTGCAGCGCCAGTGTGTGTGTCTTGAGCTCACGCGACTGAAGCTCGCCGCTGACTTCGAACTCGTGGAGCGGCTCCGGCTCCAGCCCGACGTGAAGCACTCGTGGCAGGACGGCTGGCTGCTGCGCGATGCAGCGTCCGGCAGTGTGTCGTTCGAGCGCTCAGTGACCGCCGCGCTGAACGTGGAGGCTCAAGTAATGGAAGTGCGTGGCACGCGCGGGACCGAGTCCTTCGCCGGGGTGCAGGTGACATGGCGAATCCAAGCGCGCGGCGCGCGTTCTGTAGTTCGCGCGGCGCCGAACCGCGAGCGTTTCGACGCGAACCAAGTCGGCCCCCGCGTCCTGCTCCGGCACTGGCGGCCTGGCGACCGCTTCCAGCCAATCGGAATGACGCGACCAGCAAAGCTGCAAGACCTCTTCACCAACGCGAAGATTCCTGCGGCGGCCCGTCGGAGCTTGCTCGTGGCGGAGGCGGCGGATGGCCGTTTGTTCTGGGTGGAGGGCCTGCGGATCGCCGAACCGTTCAAGCTCACCGGGGCCACGCGCAAGCAGTTGGAGTGGCGGTGGAGTCGGGCGCGGAAACTATTTTAGGAATTTCGGATTGGTGTCGAATAGTGCCCCCGCCCCTTGCCGTCAACCCCTCAGTCGCGAATTACGTTTAACATATGAGCAATCAGAAACCTACTTGGTGCAACTCGGCTGACCACTCTTTCTACACCTCCCGCCGCAACTTTTTGCAGGTCGGCGCGCTCGGCACGCTCGGGCTGACGCTCGGCGACGCGCTCAAGGCGCAGGCTTACGAAGCGACGCCCTCCAAGGAAGGCAAGGCCAAGAACGTCATCAACATCTACCTGCCCGGCGGCATGGCGCATCAGGAGTCCTTCGACCCGAAGATGTATGCCCCCATCGAGTATCGCGGACCGATGGGCACCATCAAGACCAAGCTCGAGGGCGTTTACTTCTCCGAGTTGATGAAGGAGACCGCGAAGATTGCCGACAAAATCACGGTCGTCCGCTCGATGACCCACGGCGAGGCCGCCCACGAGCGCGGCACGCACAACATGATGACCGGCGTCCGCCCCAGCCCGGCGCTGGAGTATCCGAGCTTCGGCTCCGTGGTTTCCCACGAACTCGGACCCCGCAATAACCTTCCGCCCTACGTCGCGATTCCCTCGATGACCGCGAATGGCGGCACGGGCTACCTCGGATCGGCGTTCGCGCCGTTCAGCCTCGGCTCCGACCCTGCCAGCGCCGGCTTCAAGGTGCGCGACCTCAGCTTGCCCAGCGGCATTGATGACAAGCGCTTCGCCACCCGCCGCTCGATGCGCGCCACGGTGGACGAGCACTTCTCCAAGCTGGAGAAGACCGACGCGCTCGACGGCATGGACACCTTCTATCAACGCGCTTACAGCCTCATTTCGTCCGAGAAGGCCCGTGAGGCGTTCGACATCGAGAAGGAATCCACCAAGCTCCGCGACGAATACGGTCGCAACACCGCCGGTCAGCGGATGCTCCTCGCCCGTCGCCTCGTGGAATCCGGCGTGCGTTTCGTCTCCATGACCTACGGCGGCTGGGATCATCACGACAACATCAAGCGCGCGATGGAGAACCAGATGCCGAACTTCGACCAGGCCTTCGCCCGCCTCATCCGTGACCTCGACGAGCGCGGCATGCTCGACAACACCTTGGTTTACGTGACCTCCGAGTTCGGTCGCACGCCCAAGATTAACCAGACCGCTGGTCGTGACCACTGGCCCAAGGTTTTCTCCATCGTCATGGCGGGCGGCGGCGTCAAGCGCGGCTACGTCCACGGCTCCTCCGATGCCCAGGGCGCGGAACCGGAGAACGACCCGCTCACGGTCAGCGATTACTCGGCGACGGTTTACAACCTCATCGGCATTGACCCGGAGCGTCGCCTGATGTCGCCCGGCGGCCGTCCGCAGGCCATCGTCCTTGATGGTCACGTCCAGAAGGACTTGCTCGCCTGAGCGCGCATGGTGCTCCGCCGAAGAATTGATTGAAGACGGGGCAATGTCCGATACACGGCATTGCCCCGTTGTTCTTAAAACAGAGACGACCGACCGATTTCGAGCGACTGGCTACTGAACACTGATTACTGAACTTTCCATGAACACCCGCACCTTCGCCCTCGCCCTCTTCGCCGCCTCCGCGCTCGCCGCCGGGGCCGTCGCTCCCACGCTGCAAAACACCACGCCCAACGGGGTGCAACGCGGCACCGAGGTTGAGTTGAAGTTCAACGGTTCCCGCCTCGCCGACGCCGAGGAAGTCCTCCTCTACGAGCCGGGCGTGAAGGTGCTGGAGCTGAAAGAGGTGAAGGAGGGCTTCGTGCTGGCGCGAGTGAAGATTGAGGCCGACTGCCCGCTCGGTGAGCACAAGATTCGCATCCGCACCAAGACCGGCGTCTCTGACCTGCGCACGTTCGTCGTCGGCGCTTTTGCGCAGGTGGACGAAAAGGAGCCGAACACCACCTCTGACAAGGCCCAACCCGTCGCGATGAACTCGACCGTGCTCGGCACCATGACCAACGAGGACGTGGACTACTACCTCGTCACCGCCAAGAAGGGTGACCCCATCGCGGTCGAGGTCGAGGGCATGCGCCTCGGTCGCACAATGTTTGACCCCTACGTCGCCATCCTCACCAAGAGCGGCAAGGTGCTCGCGAAGGCCGACGACACCGCACTCTTCATCCAGGACGCCTACGCCACCATCGTCGCCCCGGCGGACGGGGAGTATCTCATCGAGGTCCGCGAGACGAGCTACGGCGGCGCGGGCAATCCCTACCGCGTCCACATCGGCAGTTTCCCCCGGCCCAGCGCGGTGTTTCCGCCGGGCGGCAAGGCTGGCGAGTCGCTCGAAGTGAAGTTCATCGGCGACGCGTCCGGCGACATCGCGCAGACTTTCAGCCTCCCACAGTTGGGCAAGTTCAAGTTCGGCGTGTTCGCGGAACGCAAGGGCCTCATCGCGCCGAGCTTCAACACGGTCCGCATCTCGCCCTTCGCCAACGTGCTGGAGAAGGAACCGAACGACGACGTGAAGCAGGTGTCCGTCGCGCCCGGTGAACTCCCGCTCGCCTTTAACGGCATCATCGGCAAGAAGGGCGACGTGGACTGGTTCCGCTTCAACGCCAAGAAGGGCCAGACCTTCGACATCAACGTCTATGCCCGCCGCATCCGCTCGCAGCTCGACACCGTGCTCGCCGTCTGCGACGCCGACGGCAAGGTGCTCACCAGCAACGACGACAGTGGCGGCTCGGACAGCAAAGTGCGCTTCACGTTCCCGAAGGACGGCGAGTTCACCATCAAAATCACCGACCACCTCGGCAACGGCGGGCCGGACTGCACCTACCGCGTCGAGCTGACGGCGGTGGTGCCCGAAATCAGCACCTACATCGCGGATACGGGCCGTTACGACACGCAGACCCGCAAGTCCATTGTCGTCGCGCGCGGCAACCGCTTCGCCTCGCTGCAATCCGTCCGCCGCACGGACCTGCCGGGCGACTCCGGCGACCTCGAGTTCCTGATGGAGAACTTCCCCTCCGGCATCACGATGCAAGCCACCCCGGTGCCCCGTGACCAGACGACTTGGCCAGTGGTGTTCGAGGCTCGCGCCGACGCGCCCATCACGGGCAAACTCGCGGACCTTGCCGTGCGCACCACGGCCGACGCGAAGACCCCGGTCAAGGGCGGCATCTGGCAGAACTACGACCTCGTGCAGAACGGCAACGACGGCATCTATTACCAGACGTGGACGGACAAGATTGCCGTCGCCGTCGTGGATGAGCTGCCCTTCAAAATCAGCGTGCAGCCGCTCAAGGCTCCCCTCGTCCAGAGCGGTTCGCTCGACGTGACGATTCTCGTCGAGCGCAAGGAAGGCTTCGACGAACCCATCAAGGTCATCAACCTCTACAACCCGCCCGGCACCGGCAGCACCCCGGACATCACCATCCCGAAGGGTGAGAAGTCGGCCGTCTATAGCCTCAACGCCAATGGCAACGCAGCCACGAAGGGCTGGAAGATTGCCTTCCTGGCCTCGGCCACCATCGGCGGCGGCACGGCTTACGCCTCCTCGCAGCTCACCGACCTCGAGGTCGCGCCCGCCTTCGTGAGCGGCAAGCTGGCGCAGACCAACACCATCGTCGGCACGCCGGTGAAGTATATCTGTGCGCTCGACCAGAAGACGGCCTTCGAGGGCCGCGCGGAGCTCAAGCTCATGGGGCTGCCTTCCGGTGTTACCGCCGAGGCCAAGTCCATCACGAAGGACGACAAGGAAATTGTCTTCGACATTATCACCGCCACCAACGCCGTGAAGGGCATGCACCGCACCGTCTTCGTGGAAATGAACATGAAGGTCAACGGCCAGCAAATCACGCAGTCCTTCGCCAGCGGCGGCGCGCTCCGCATTGACCCCACCCGCCAGCAACTCGCCGAAGCGAAGCCGGAAACCAAGCCCGCTGCCAAGACGCCGTCCAAGTCCGGCAAGAAGTGAAGGACCGACTAATTACTAATCACTCTTCTATGAGAACCCTCTTCACCGCCCTCACGCTGGCCCTCCCGCTCGCCGCCCTCGCCGCCCCGTCGCTCGTGGAGGTCCGCGTTGTGCCGCCGGACATCAACCTCTCCTCGAAGCAGGACTCGCAGAGCGTCATCGTGCAGGCCGTTTACTCGGACAGCACCACGCGCGACGTGACCGCGCAGGCGCAGTTCAGCCTCGCGGACAAGACCCTCGCCCGCCTCGAAAAGTCGGTGGTCCACCCCGTCGCGGACGGCAAGACCGAGCTGACGGTGAAGTTTGATTCCAAGACGCTCACCCTGCCGGTGAAGGTTGAAAAATCTGCGGTCCCGCTCGCCATCAGCTTCAGTCTCGATGTGATGCCCGTCTTCACGAAGGCCGGTTGCAATACCGGCTCGTGCCACGGCTCGGCGCGCGGTAAGGACGGCTTCCATCTCTCGCTCTTTGGCTACGACCACGAGGGCGATTACGGCAAGGTCACCCGCCAGATGCTGGGCCGCCGCATCAACCTCGCGCTGCCCGAGGAAAGCCTCCTGCTCACCAAGTCCACCGGCGCGGTGCAGCACACCGGCGGCAAGCTCCTCGAGCCGAAGGACGACCTTTACCAGACCATTGTGAGGTGGCTCGAAGCCGGCGCGCCCGCCGACGCGAAGGACACCGCCTACGTCACCGGCGTCGAGATTTTCCCCGTGCAGGCCGTGCTGGAAGGCTCCGGCGCGTCGCAGCAGTTCACCGTGCGCGCGAAGTATTCTGACGGCTCCGACCGCGACGTGACCAAGATTGCCAGCTTCGTCAGCAACAACGACGTGAGCGCGAAGGTCACCAAGACCGGCCTCGTCACCGCCGACAAGCGCGGCGAGGCGTTCGTGATGGCCCGCTTCGATGCCTTCACCGTGGGCGCGCAGATTTTGGCGATTCCTAAGGAGTCGGGTTTCAGCTTCCCGCAGGTCGCCGAGCACAACTACATCGACACGCTCGTCCACACGAAGCTGAAGAAGATTCGCATCACGCCCAGCGACGTGACCGACGACGCGACCTTCCTGCGCCGCGTGACGCTCGACATCACCGGCCTCACGCCCTCGGCTGAGGATGTGCGCGCGTTCCTCGCGGACAAGGATGCGAAGAAGCGCGACAAGAAGGTGGACGAACTGCTGGAGCGCCCGGAGTTCACCGAACTGTGGGTGATGAAGTTCGCCGAGTTGCTGCAAATCCGCACCGACAACAACCAGTTCCTATACAAGTCCGTGCTTCAATATTACGACTGGCTCAAGGATCAGTTCGCCCGGAACGTCCCGATGGATCAGCTCACGCAGGAGCTGCTCACGGCCAAGGGCGGCACCTTCTCCAACCCGGCGGCGAACTTTTACAAGGTCGAGACCGATGTGCTAAAACTCTCCGAGAACGTCGCGCAGGTCTTCATGGGCATGCGGATGCAGTGCGCGCAGTGCCACAACCATCCCTTCGACCGCTGGACGATGAACGACTACTACGGCTTCGCCGCGTTCTTCGCGCAGGTGGGCCGCAAGACTGGCGAGGACCAGCGCGAGACGGTCGTTTTCAACCGGGGCAATGGCGGCGTCCGTCATCCGGTCGGCAACCGCGACATCCCGCCGAAGTTCCTCGGCATGGACGGCGGCACGCCCGCTGAGGGCCAGGACCGCCGTGAGGTGATGGCTAAGTGGCTGGCCTCGCCGCAGAACCCGTTCTTCGCGAAAAACCTCGCGAACCTCGTCTGGGCGCACTTCTTCGGGAAGGGCATCGTGGAGCCGGTGGACGACGTGCGCATCAGCAACCCGCCGTCGAACCCCGAGCTGCTGGACGAGTTGGGCAAGCGCTTCACCGACTCGAACTACAACTTCAAGAAGCTCGTGCGTGACATCTGCGCCAGCCGCACCTATCAGCTCACGCCCAAGTCCAACGAGTTGAACGCCGAGGACACGCGCAACTTCGCCAAGGGCACCATCCGCCGCCTCCGCGCCGAGGTGCTGCTTGATGTCATCAACCAGGTCACGGTCACCAAGGACAAGTTCCGCGGCCTGCCGGTTGGCTCGCGCGCTGTGGAAATCGTGGACGGTCGCACGACCTCCTACTTTCTAACGACCTTCGGCCGCGCCGATCGCGGCACCGTCTGCTCGTGCGAGGTGAAGATGGAGCCGAACCTCTCCCAGGCACTCCACCTCCTCAACGGCGACACGGTCAACAACAAGATTCAGAGTGGCGGACTCGTCGCCGCGATGACGAAGGAAGGGAAGAGCAACGAGCAAATCATCGAGGAGTTCTACTGGCGCAGCCTCGCTCGCCCGCCGACGCAGACCGAGCAGACCAAGCTGGCGGAATACTTCACCGAGGCGAAGACGCCCGCTGACAAGGCGGTCGTCTTGAACGACGTCTTCTGGGCTGTGCTGAACTCGAAGGAGTTCATCTTCAATCACTAACTTCGTGGCCACGCTCGTGAGAGCGTGGGTCACACTCTCAAACCTCCATGAAGACAACCACTCTCCTCTTGGGAGCGGGCGCTCTGTTGCTGGGCGTCGCCTCCGCCTCCGCCCAAAAAGTCACCTACGACGAGCACATCCTCCCGCTCTTCAAGAACCAGTGCCTCAAGTGCCACAGTTCCGACAAGCCCAAGGCCGACGTGGACCTCTCCACCTACGGCGCGGTGATGAAAGGCGGCAGCTCCGGCCTTATCGTCACCGGCGGCGACCCTGACAGCTCCATCCTCTACAAAGTCACCACGCACGCCGCCGAGCCGACGATGCCGCCCAAGAACAAGCTGGCGGACAAGGAACTCGACCTCATCAAGAAGTGGATTGCCGGCGGCCTGCTCGAAAACTCCGGCAGCAAGGCCATCGTGGTGAACCGCCCGAAGATTGACATGACCCTGACTGGCGCGGCGTTCGCCAAGCCCGAGGGTGCGCCCCCGATGCCGGGCGATTTGCTCCTGGAGCCGGTCCTCCGCACCGTGCGCACCAGCGCCAGCACGGGGTTGGCTGCGAGTCCGTGGGCACCGCTCGTCGCGCTCGGCGGGCAGAAGCAGGTCCTACTCTACAACACCGACACCCTCCAGCTCGCGGGTGTGCTGCCCTTCCCCGAGGGTTTTCCCCACGACGTGAAGTTCAGCCGCAACGGCAAGCTGCTGCTCGCCAGCGGCGGGCGCGGCGCGAACAAGGGCCTCGCAGCCCTTTGGGACATCACCACCGGCCAACGGATCCTCACGGCGGGTGACGAACTCGATGTCCCGCTCGCCGGCGACATCTCCTCGAACCAGAAGTGGATTGCTCTCGGCGGGCCGGATCGGCTGGTGAAGATTTACGCCACCGCCAACGGCGAGCAGCTTCACAAGATGAAGAAGCACACTGACTGGGTGCTCGCCGCCGAGTTCAACCACGACAGCACCTTCCTCGCGACCGGCGACCGTAACGGCGGCGTGGTCGTGTGGGACCCCGAGGCGGGCCAGGAAGTGCAGAACTTCACCGGCCACCGCGCCGCCATCACCGCGCTCGCGTGGCGCACGCCCGACCTGCTGGTTTCCGCGAGCGAAGACGGCACGGTGAAGACTTGGAGCGTGAAGGAAGGCGCACAGGTCAAGACCGCCGCCGCGCATAACAGCGCCGTGAGCGTGCGACTGACCGTGGATGGACTCATGGTCACGGCGGGCCGGGACAAGACGATTTCTCTGTGGGACAAGGAAGGCAACAAGGGCAAGACCTTCACCATCACCAACGATGTCCCCGTCCGCGCCACCCTCACCCACGACGGCAAGCGCGTCATCGCCACCGACTGGACCGGCCGCGTCTATGCGTGGGACGCCGCCGATGGCAAGGAGCTTTCCGGCATCTCGCTGAACCCGCCCACCATCGCCGAGCAACAGCAGCAAGTCGCCCAGCGCATCACCGACCTCGAGGCCGGGCACGCCAAGCTGAACGCGGCCCTCGCCGAGGCCACCGCCACCACCATCAAGGCCAAGGCCGACATGGAGGCTGCCAAGGATGCCAATGCCAAGCGCTCCCTCAACCTCGCCGCCGAGGTCGCCGCGAAGAAACAGGACGACGCCAAGGCCGCCATCGAGTCCGCCGACGCCGACCTCAAGTTGGCCAAATCCAGCGTGGACCGTTTGAAGCTCGGCGCCTTTTACTCCCAAGTCTGGCGCGCCAAGGAAGATTTCAGCGCGAAGAAGGACGAACACAAGCGCTTGCTAGCGCAGGTCGAGACCGCCAACGCCGACATCAAGCAGGCCGAGTCGGACATCAAAGCTGCAAAGAAGCTCAAGACTACGACCAAGGAAGAGAAGGACAAGTTGGCCAAGCGCATCAAGGACTTGGAGAAGAGCATCACCGACAACAAGAAGCTCGCCTCCGCCTCGAAGTCTACCGCCGAGAAGATGACCAAGCCGTTGCAGGTGGAGGAGAAGAAGGTGCAGGCACTTGCCGCTGACTATCAGAAGATGAAGGCGGCTTCGGTTCCTGTCCCGCCCAAGTCCGCCAAGCTCTGACTGCCCACTCGGCAGGAGCGTGGAGGCCTACGTCCGCTGGAGTTGCGGCACGCACGTGGAATCCTCTTTCGAGTTCTCTGGCTTACCTGTGGACGTGGGCTTCCGCACCCCACTCCAATCACAAAAAAAGAGCCGGCGTTTTCGCGCCGGCTCTCGTGGGATTCGTTGTGAGTCGAGTTAGCTAATCGCCGGAACGACGAAGGGCTTGCGGTATTCGCGCGTGAGTTGCTTGTCCGCTTCCGCGTTGCCGATGAACCTCTCGGTCTTGGGGTTCATCTTGAGCACGGGGCCGATGGTCATTTTGTCCTTCATGACGTCCACTTCGTTGGCCTTGAGGTGCTCAACCATGCGCTCGAAGCTGGGGGCGGCGTCGCGGTCGCCCTTGATCTGCTCCTTGATGGCGTCGGGGTTCTTCTGCTGGCCGAGCCGATAGGAGATGTTGCCGGTGTGGCAGAGGGCGCTACTGAGATGGCCTTCGAGAATGTCGGCGTGCAAGTCCTCGGTCTTCCGGCTACGGACGGCTTCGACGAAGTTGGCGAAGTGGTCCACGGAGCCGTTCCACTTCTTGATCTCCTTGCCGTCCTTGTCGTAGGCGGTCGCACCGTTGTAGTTCGGCACGGTGACGTGGCCGCCTTCGCAGTGGATGACCACGCCGACGGTGGAACCCATGAAGCTGTCCATGTTCTTCGCGCCGGCCTTCGAGGGCAGGCCGCGCACCTCGAAGATGAGCGGGGCCTTCGCGTAGTCGTGATAGACGATCTGCGTGTTCGGGGTCTCGCCGTCGTCTGCGTAGCCGAGGCGGCCGCCGACGCTCCACACGCGCGGGCTGAGTTCCATCTCGCCGCTGAACCAGCGGGCGATGTCCATCTGGTGGATGCCTTGGTTGCCGAGGTCGCCGTTGCCGTAGTTCCAAACCCAGTGCCAGTCGTAATGCAGTTTCTTGCGGCGCAGTTCGTCCTTCGGCGCGGGGCCGCACCAGGTGTCGAAGTCAATGCCCGCCGGGATCGGCACGAGGCCGTCTGACTTGCCGATGCTGCCGCGCGGCTTGTAGCAGGTGCCGCGGCTGACGAGGATTTTGCCGAGCTGGCCGGACTGCACAAACTTGACGGCCTCGCCGATGCCCGCGCGGGAGGAGCGGCTCTGCGTGCCAGTCTGGACGATCTTCTTGTATTTGCGGGCGGCGTTCACGACTTGGCGGCCTTCCCAGACGTTGTGCGAGACGGGCTTCTCGACATACACATCCTTGCCGGCCTGGATGGCCCAGATGGCGGCCAACGAGTGCCAGTGGTTCGGCGTGGCGATGCAGACGAGGTCAATGTCTTTGTCCTCAAATGCCTTCCGCATGTCGGCGTAGCCTTTGACCTTGGTGCCCTTCTTGTCGAGGTTGTCCACGTTCTTGCCGAGGACGGTGGCATCCACATCGCAGAGGGCGGTGAGGCGCACGCCCTTGTCCTTCAAGGCGAGCATCCCGCCGATGTGCGAGCCGCCGCGTCCGTTGACGCCGATGACGAGAGAGTTAAGCGTGTCGCCCGGGCTTTTCTGTGCCCAAGAGGTCGGTGCGATGTAGAAGACGCCAGCGGCAGCGCCGGCGGTCTTAAGGAATC
>CAMBZO010000050.1 GCA_945872195.1 Akkermansia muciniphila
TGCCCGGCGTCGGCGGCCGGCCCGCGATGGGCTGCGTCTTGAACAAGCTGCTGGACAAGTCCGGTGACACCGCGCCGGGGTTCGTGGACTTGATGCAGGGGCGGCCCTTCGTGCGCAACAGCGCGCGCCCCGGATTTCTTGGCGTGACGCACTCGGCGTATCGCCCCGACATCTCGCACCTGTTTCCGCTGGCGCTCTCGGTGGGCATGAAAGCTGAGGTCGAGAAACAGAGCTTCGGTCGCAGCGAGAGTCTGGCGCTGTCCCAAGGCTTGACCGCCAGCCGGCTGGAAGATCGAGCGGCCTTGCGGCAAGGCCTCGACGGCATCCGGCGCGAACTCGACGCCCACGGCTCCATGTCGGCGTTCGACAAATTCACCCAGCTCTCATTGGGCATCCTTACCTCGGGCAAGTTTGCGGACGCGCTGGACCTCGCGAAGGAAAATCCGAAGGTGCTCGCCCGCTACACGCCTAGGATCGTGGCGCCCGAGTGGACCGGCGCCGTGGGTGAAACGATGGAAAGTCCCCAGGCTGCGCAAAAATTCCTGCTGGCCCGCCGGTTGGTGGAGGCCGGAGTGCGCTGCGTGAGCCTCTCGATTGGCGACTTCGACACGCACGAGGCAAATTTTCCCCGCATACGCTACCTCGGGCCGCTTCTCGATCACGCGCTCGACACGCTGGTCACTGACTTGGACGAGCGCGGGATGCTGGACGACGTGTTGATCGTCGTGTGGGGCGAGTTCGGTCGTTCACCGAAGATTAGTCCAAATGGCGGGCGCGAACATTGGCCGCAAGTGGCGATGGGCATCCTGGCCGGCGGCGGCCTCAAGACCGGTCAGGTCATCGGCAGCACGGATCGCCACGCCGCCGCAGTGACCTCCCGCCCGGTGCATTATCAGGACGTTTTCGCGATGATGTATCGCCACCTTGGCATCGACGCGCAGAGCACGATCCTCACGGACTCGACCGGCCGGCCGCATAATCTTCTGGATGTGGGTCAGGTGATCGAAGAGTTGATCTGACGGGCCCCGCGCCCCTACGGAATCCCGGTGAATTGGCTGAGCTTTTTCTCCCTGCTCGAATACATCACCGAGCCATCTCGATTTCTCAAGGCATTCGCAGCGCTGGCACCGGCGGGGGCAGATTTTTATTCGGCCTTCGTTAGCGATTCCTACGAGTGGGGGGCTCCAGCCGCCACTCATTCACACTAAGGCCGGGGAATGGGCTTGGCACTGCGATGGCCGTTTGTTTCACTGTCGCACGCATGAAACGTCTCGCGGGCATTTTTTGGGTCGTCGCTGTGCTGACCTCCGGCCTCGGAGCGATGCGCGCGGCGGAGCAGCCGGAACGGTGGGAACTGAAGACACTTTCCGAGAAAGGCAGGGTGAGCTTCGGTCAGGGTGGCGTCGCCGAGGGCACCGGCGGCGTGCTGGTGCGGTATTGGGGCAAGGAGGGCAAGGAAGCGGAGCTGACGGCCAGCCGCGTCCAGTTGAATCAGGGCACGGGCGACATCAAGGCCGAGGGCGCAGTTTTCCTGCGCGGCGAGGGCCACGTCTGGCGCGGCGAGCAACTCGATTACAACTTCAAAACGAAGGTCATTAAGGCAGCGGAGTTCCGGACGGGGTTCGCGCCCTTCTACGTGGGCGGCTTCTCCCTCCAAGCCGCGACGGCGACCAACCACTACTCCGCCACCAATGCCTTCCTCACCTCCGATGACCTCGCCGAGCCGGGCTATCGCATCCGCTGCCGCAAGCTGATCCTCATCCCCGGCCAGAGCTTCGAGGCGGAGGACGCGACGATGTTCATCGGCAACGTGCCGGTGATGTATTGGCCGAAATACACGCGCAACCTCCAGGCGCACGGCGATTTCTGGGTGGTGACGCCGGGCTACCGGAGCCTTTACGGACCCTATGCGCTGGGCACGTATCATCGTGCATTCACGACGAACTTCAGCATGGACCTGCACCTCGACTATCGGCAGAAGCGCGGGCTGGGCGTGGGACCGGACTTCAACTACGACGCGGGCCAGTGGGGCCAAGGGGAGTTCAAGTTCTACTACGCGCACGACGACGCGGCCAGCACGAACGCCATGGGAGGCCCCCTCAACAACGAGCGCCACCGCATCAGCTTCTCGCACCGCGTGGACATCCGCACGAACCTCACCGTCAAGGCCGTCATCCGCGAGCAGAGCGACGCTTTCCTCATCCGCGACTTCATCGAGCACGAGTATCAGCGGAACACCCAGCCCAGCTCCTTCATCGAGGTGAGCCAGCTCTGGTCCAACTGGAGCCTCAACTTCCTCGCCCAGCCGCGCATCAACGACTTCTTTGAGACCGTCGAGCGGCTGCCCGACGTGAAGCTCACCGGCCTGCGCCAGCAAATCGGCGTCACCCCGCTCTTCTACGAGAGCGACAGCTCGGTGGGCTATTACAAGCACGAGTTCGCGGACAACGCTGCCAACAGCTTCGCGGCGGGCCGGGCGGACACCTATCACCAAGTGCTGCTGCCGCAGCAGTTTTTCGGTTGGCTCAACGTCACGCCGCGCGTGGGCGGGCGCTTCACCCATTACACCGAGACCGATGGCTCCGGGGCCACGACCGCCGAGGCGAATCGCGGTGTGTTCAACACTGGTCTGGACGTGACCTTCAAGATGCATCGCACGATGCCGAACCAGGAAATCCCGTGGCTCCAAGCCAAGGGCATTCGCCACATCATGGAACCGGGCGTCAACTATGCCTTCGTCCCCTCGCCGAACCGCCTGCCCCCGACCCTCCCGCAGTTCGACACCGAGTTGGCCAGCCTGAGGCTGCTGCCCATCGAGTTCCCCGACTACAACGCGATTGACGCGGTGGACAGCCAGAACGTCTTCCGCCTCAGCCTCCGGAACCTCGTTCAAACGAAGCGCAACGACCGCATCGACACGCTGCTGAACTGGGCGCTTTACACCGACTGGCGCGTGAAGCCGCGTGCCGGCCAGGGCACCTTCTCCGACGCCTTCTCCGACCTCGACTTCAAGCCGCGCGACTGGCTCACGCTCACTTCCGAGACGCGCTATGACATTGATAATAGCCGCATCCGCATCGCCGACCACCGCGCGACGATTGCGCCGGACGATCATTGGAGCCTCGCGCTGGGCCACCGTTACGTGCGCACCGACCCCGTGTTCTTCCCCGGTGCTGCGGGCAACAACCTCTTCACCTCCAGTTTTTTCTATCGCATCAACGAGGACTACGCCTTCCGCACGCGGCACGCGTTCGAAGCGCGCGACGGGCGGATGGAGGAGCAATACTACACCGTCTATCGCGACTTCCGCAGCTGGGTGGGCGCGCTCACCTTCCGCGTGCGCGACCTGCGCAACGGCTCGCAGGACTACACCATCGGTGTGACCTTCAACCTGAAAGCCTTCCCCCGCTACAAGCTCGGCCAGGACCGCGACGAGCCGGCCTTCCTGCTCGGCGGGTAGGCCTGCGAGCAGGAGCGAAAACGTCACTCGGGTGAAGGAAGGGAAGACGCGGTTTGCGCATTGGGCTGACAAAAGGCAAAATGCCCTGTTGACACCTCGGTGCAACTTTGGTGTCATCCGCCTCCCTTTTACGGGCACAAACTTATGTATGCAGTTTTAGAAACAGGCGGGAAGCAGTATCGCGTCGTTGCTGGTGACACACTCGAGATCGAGCGACTCGCCATCGAGGCTGGGCAGGTGGTCACCTTCGACCGCGTGTTGCTCGTCAATGCCGATGGCAAGCTCAGTGTCGGCAGCCCCACTGTTGCCTCGGCGACCGTTCTGGCCGACGTCGTCGCGCACAAGCGCGGCGTCAAACTCATCGCCTTCAAGATGAAACGCCGCAAGGGCTACCACCGCACGGTGGGCCACCGGCAGGAACTCACGGTCGTCAAAATCAAGGAAATCAAAGCTTAAGCGCCGGCTGGTCCTCCAGCCGCGCCGGAAGGAAATTTTATGGCACACAAGAAAGGTCAAGGCAGTAGCCGCAACGGGCGCGATTCAAATTCGAAGCGCCGCGGCGTAAAGGCGTTCGGCGGCGAATACGTCTCCGCCGGCAGCATCATCGTCCGCCAGGTCGGCTCCAAGTTTAACGCGGGAGTCAACGTCGGCACGGGCCGCGACTGGACGCTGTTCGCCCTCGTGGACGGACACGTCAAGTTCGAGAAGGGCAAGCGCCGCGTCGGCGTCACCCCCCTCTCCGCTCCAGCAGCGGAGGCGGCGGCCACAGCGGCAACGAACTGACCTCGCCAGAGCGCTTTCACGGGCGAGGCTCCGGCCTCGCCTTTTTTGTTGGTCACGGCAGATTCAAATCATGTGGACACTGACTGGAAGTGGTTCGACGGCCTCGCAGGCCGTGCCGGCTTCAGGTGGTCTCTCACGGTTGGCTCACTAGTTTCTTCCTCCTCTCATGTTCGTTGACGAGATCAAAGTAATGGCGCGTGCCGGACACGGCGGTAGGGGTTGCATCGCGTTCTGCCGCGAGGCTTACCGCCCCAAGGGCGGGCCGGACGGCGGCAATGGTGGGCGCGGCGGCAGCGTGATCCTCCAAGCGAACCACGACCTGAACAATCTCATCGGGCAATTCTACGTGCCTCGCCTCATCGCGGAGAAGGGCCAGCACGGCTTGGGCAAGGGCATGGATGGCCACGGGGGCAAGGATCTCATCGTGAACGTGCCCTGCGGCACGCTGGTCTGGAAGCTCCCGGACTCGCTTGAGGATGCCGTGACGTCCGAGGACGACTCGGATGACTCGGCAACGGCGCCGGTGGAGACTCGGAGAAGGTCCGTCGCGCAGGAGGAGCCGATGCTCATTCAGACGGCGAAGCGGCCTTTGCTGCGCTTCGCGGGGAACGAGATGGCGGAGGAAGTTGACCTTTCAGCAGAGGACGATTCGCAGTCGGTCCGGATTGGGCCGGACGATGCCGAGTTGGTCACCGACCTGACAGTTCACGGGCAGCAGTTCGTGCTCTGCAAGGGCGGTCGCGGCGGACAGGGCAACCGCAACTTCGCCACCGCGCGCAACCAGACCCCGCGCTTCGCACAGCCGGGCGAAGAGGGCGGCGCGGGCAACTACCGCTTCGAGCTGCGGATGATGGCCGATGTCGGCATCGTCGGCTATCCGAACGCCGGCAAGTCCACGTTGCTCACGGCCATCTCCCGCGCGCGCCCCAAGATTGCGGCCTATCCCTTCACCACGCTGACGCCGCAGGTGGGCATCGTAGAATACACCGACTTCAAGCGCCTGACCCTCTGCGACGTGCCGGGACTCATCGAGGGCGCGCACGAGAACGTGGGCCTCGGCCACGCGTTCCTGCGCCACATCACGCGCTGCAAAATCCTCGTCATCCTGCTGGACATGGCGGGCACGGACGGGCGCGAGCCGTGGAACGATTACGCGCAGCTCTTGAACGAGCTGGAGCTTTACGACCCCGTGCTGATGGACAAGCCGCGCCTTGTCGTCGCGAACAAAATGGACGAGCCGGCGGCTGAGGCGAACCTGAAGAAGTTCAAGCGCCGCGTCCCGCGCACGCCCGTGCTGTCCATCTCGGCGGCGTTCGGCGAAGGCATGCCAAAGTTCAGGGACTCGATTCGCAAGGCGGTGGAAGCGGGCGCAACCGTTTGAAGTAGAATTTCTCGGTGCGACAACCCTAGCCTTGTGCCGCGGGTCGTCCTTGTGCATGGTGTGGCCGTCGTGGTTTCAAGGATGCGGGCGGTTACCAAACATTCCCCGTTCGCAGACGCCTGCTGACCGAAAGATTTTCGCAATATGGCTAGTTTCGTAGATTTGATTCGTGGGCTGGTGGACGACGGCGAGGAGCTGAAGGCCACGGCGCGTTTCCGCTTGGGCAAACTCATCGCCAAGGGCGGCATGGGCGTGGTCTATGAGGCCGAGCAAATCGGCGCGTATGGCTTCGCCAAGAAGGTCGCGCTCAAGCTCATCGAGCCGTCCACCTCCGGGCAGGCCGAGGTCATCAAGGCGTTCATCGGCGAGGCGAGACTGGTCGCGCGGCTCGTCCATCCGAACATCGCGCAGGTCTATAATCTGGGCCGCACCGCGAACCACATCTTCATCGTGATGGAGCACATTCACGGCTTGAACTGCCAGGATTTGCTCGCGCGGCTCGCGGCGCAGGGCTCGCGGCTGCCCCGGGACTTCGCGGTTTACATCGTCCACCGCGTGCTGCGCGGGCTGGCTTACGCGCATGACATTTCCGGCGAGGATGGCAAGCCGCTGGGCCTCGTGCATCGGGACGCGCACTTGCGCAACATCCTCGTGAGCTATCAGGGCGACGTGAAGCTCACCGACTTCGGCATCGCCCGCGCCCAAGGCTTTCTGCCCAAGGACAGTCCCGATGTCATCATCGGCCGGCCCGACTTCATGAGCCCGGAGCAAATCACCGGGCAGCCGATGGACCAGCGCTCGGATGTGTTCACCGCCGGCGTGGCGCTGGCGACGTTGCTGCTGAACCACAATCCCTTCGCTGGCGAAAACCTGGAGGACACGCGCCGCCGCATCACGACCGCGCCGCTGCCGGACTTCACCGTGCTGGACAGCCGCGTGGACGGCGAGTTGTGCGACATCCTCCGCAAGGCGCTGGAGCGCGACCCCGCCAAACGCTACGCCGGCGCCGAGGCGATGATGAACGACGTGGAGCGCTACCTCTTCATCAACCGCGTCGGCCCGAACACGGAGAGCCTGCGCCGCTTCATGCAGGATCTCATGGTTACGCCGAACGAGACGCGCATGCTGCGCCGCGAGGATTTCAGCGACTCGACCCACATGGTGCTGCCGTCCACGACGGCGCTGCCGATGGTGGGGGTGTAGAAACCGCCTTCCCCTCCGCTGTGCCGGCCGCTATACGAAGCGGATGAAACACGCGTTCAGCGCGCCAGAGGAAGTTTTCCGCCTCTGTCTCGCTGCCGCCATTGCGTAAATGTCCTTCACGTCCTGGTCGTATCCTTTTTTCCTGATCGCGGTGGTGCTGCTTTACTGGCGGCTGCCGTTGCGTGGACGGATGACATTCTTGTTGGTCGCCAGCTACGGGTTTTACGGCGTTTGGGACGTGCGCTTCCTCGCGCTGCTGCTCACTTCGACGTGCATTGATTACTACTGCGGTCGAGCCATCGTCGGGGAGCGCGCGTCACCGAGACAGGTCTTTGCCGCAGCGTCCTTGCCGTTGCTATGGCTAGGTGGGTTGCAGCTTATCACGTTGCACAGCGTTGTCTCGCCATGGGTGTTGGCCTTGGCGGCAGGTTTTCCGCTCGGTTTCACTGCAATCTATCAGGCCCTCTGGCAAGGCGATGAAGCCCGCCAACGCCGAGCGTTTCTGCTCCTCAGCATCCTCACGAATCTCGTTGTCCTCGGTTTCTTCAAATACTTCAACTTCTTCGGCAGCTCGTTGCTTTCGCTCGCCGGCCAACTCGGCTTCACCCCTGGCTGGACGCTGCCGATCATCATCCTACCGGTCGCCATTTCGTTCTACACTTTCCAGTCCATTGCCTACTCGGTGGACATCTATCGCGGCAAGGCCCAGCCCGCACGCGACCTGCTGACCTTCGCGGCCTACCTCTCCTTCTTCCCGCAGCTCGTCGCCGGCCCGATCGAGCGGCCCAACGATTTACTGCCGCAGTTCACGAAGGCCGCCGAGTTCAACTGGGAGCACATCCATCGCGGCTTGCGCCTGCTGCTCATCGGCGCGTTCAAGAAGATCTTCGTGGCAGACAACTGCGCATTGCTGGCGAACCATGTCTTCAACGAACAGGCGGACCTGAACGCGCCGTGGGCCATGATAGGCGTCGTCGCGTTCGCGTTTCAAATTTACGGGGACTTCTCCGGTTACACCGACCTAGCGCGCGGTTCGGCGCGGCTGCTGGGCATCCACCTGAACGCCAACTTCCGCTTCCCTTACGCGGCGCGCGGACCCTCCGACTTCTGGACGCGCTGGCACATCACGCTCTCCGCGTGGTTCCGCGACTACGTTTACATCCCGCTCGGTGGCAACCGCGGCGGCCCCGCGCGCACGGTGGGCAACCTGTGGGTTACGATGCTCCTGGCCGGGCTGTGGCACGGGGCGAGTTGGGTTTTCGTCCTCTGGGGCGCATATCACGCCGCGCTCCTCACGCTCTACCGGTTCGTGCCCTGGCTGCGGCACCTCGAGCAAGTTGAGCCGCCCGCGCCCGCCGCAGCTTCTACCTCGCCCCCATCGGCGAAGCGGGCCGGAGTGAGGGGCCGGGCCGCGCTGGCCAGCGCGGTGATGTTCACCTTCACGCTACTGGGCTGGGCCGTCTTCCGCGCCCCGAATCTCTCCGGGCTGGGCGACTGGTTGGCCGCATTTGCGAACTGGGCACCCGTCGCTGACGCGTGGTTGAAGCCGGCGGGTTGGCTCGCCCTGCACGTCGTCCCGCTCCTCTTGTTGCAATGGGCCACCCGCCACACCGGCGACGAGGTCGAGCTGCCCGACTGGCCGTGGTTCGCGCGCGGGCTGATCTTCGCGCTGCTCTTGATCGCCATCGCCAGCTCGGCGGTGAGCGAGCAGGAGTTCATTTACTTTCAGTTCTAATGCGCGCCGCGACCAAACCTTTCCTCTGCTTCGTTGCGTTACTCGTCGGGGTGGAACTGGTGGTGCGCGTATTCTTCGCGCGCGGCATGTCGGGGCGCTTCGACTACGGCTACCACCCGACGGCGGGTTTCGTGGAGCAGGCTGATGGCACCGTGCGGCTGGAGCGGGCGGGCGGGCGGCGTTTTTTCCCGCAGCACTTTGCACGTGAGCGACCGGCGGACACTTTCCGCATCTTCGTCATCGGCGACTCCGTAGCGCGCGGGACCAGCGTGGCCAGTTCCTACGCCGGCCAGCTTGGCGAAATGCTACGGTTGCGGGGCGTGAAAGCGGAGAGTTACAACTTGGCCTTGCCGGGCTTCGGCGCGCGGCGCAAGCGGCTCGTCTTGGAGCAGGCGCTCAATTATCAGCCCAGCCTCGTCATCCTGCATATCAACGGCTCCAACGAGTTCGAGGACGAACGCGAGTGGCGGCGACGGGAGGAATTTCGCGGCTGGCACCCCCGGAACTGGTTGATGAAAAGCCTCGTAATCCGGCGGCTCTACGAGATGAAGACGGAGCGGGTTTATTGGGAATGGCTGCCTGCGTCGGTCCGTAGTCAGCGCACTGTCAGCGATGCCGACGCGGAAGTGCAGGCCTCAATCAACCCCGAAAAAAACCGCCGCTGGGACGAACTACTACGCCAGCAAACCGCCGTCAGCGTCCGCCTCGCCCGCGAACAAGGAGTAAAGGTCTTGTTGGTGGCGCAGGCCGGCGTGGGCAAAAGCCCGGAGGGCACGCCTTGCTTGGATGACAACGCGTTAGACGCCCTTGCCACCGAGCTCCGGGGCCCCAGCGTGGCGACTCTCTCGATGAAGGAAACGCTGGCGAGACACGATTGGGCTCCCCTTTACGCTGACGGCGCGCACTTGCGTCCAACCGGGCACCGGCTGCTTGCGGAGGCCCTGGTGCTTCAATTGGTCGAGGCGGGTTTCATTCCGGCCGTGGTCAAGTGAGGTTTCAGTAGTGACTTTTTTCCGCCGCGAGTTTGGAATCAGACGCATGAAATTCTTGGCGCTGTTTCTTTCGGTTGGGTTGAGCACCCTTCTCACCGCCACCGCCGCTGAGACCGGCACTGGCGCGAGCTTCAAAGGCCCAGTGGGCCTCGAGCTTTACAGCCTGCGCGGCATCGCCACGCAGAACCCGCCCAAGGCCCTCACGCAGACCAAGGACTTCGGCCTCACGCTGGTCGAGACCGCGGGCACCTACAATTTGCCGCCGGAGAAATTCAAAGCCCGCCTCGCCGAGCACGGCCTCAAGCCGATCAGCGGCCACTTCCCCTACGACCGCCGGAAGTCCGAGCCGGAGAAGGTGCTCGCCGAGGCCTAGGCCATCGGCCTGCAATACGCCGGCTGCGCGCGGATTACGCACTAGGCCGCGTTCAGCGAAGCCGCCGCGCGCGACGCCATCGCCGTCTTCAACAAGGCCGGCGAACTCGGCGCGCTGGAGTTGTCCACCCGCAGTTCCTGCATCACCTTGCCTAGGTGCTGCGCCCCTTCCTGCAGCCCGTGGCGCAGCGACATCAGGGACTCCGACTGACACCGCGTGGCCGACTGCCAGTTGGAATACGGCAGCACCGTGTGGCACAGCAGGTGGGGTAGGCTGCCCTTCAATCGTGATCCCCAGCTCGTTGGCGTTGGTCCAGTCCAGCTGCAACGCATGGCCGGGCACATAGTCCTGCGCAAAGAACACCTTGTCCGGCCCGCATACGGCTCAAAATTTCGTCTTAATGCCGCAGGCGCGCAACGCACACCAGCCACGCAGAGCTTCGAAGGCCACAAAAAAACCAGACGCCAGCAGGACGATGCCTAGCCAAGCAGACACGGTGAAACCAAAGCCTGCCCCCACGAGCAAGGCTATCGCGGCGACTCCACGGACGAGCCGGCCCTTGTTATCAATGTTTCGGGAGAAGAACGGTTTCATCGTTTCACTTTCTTGGCGGGTTT